>NZ_JADGMM010000042.1:0-584 GCF_020662275.1 Clostridioides sp. ES-S-0006-03 | reverse complement strand
CCTGTAAATTACTCTTTAGTGACAAAGAATAATAGAGTTAGATTGCCAAAAGGAGGCGTAATAGCTTTCTTAGGAAGTCCAAATGCCAAATTTGAAGTTACATACCAAGATGAAGTAAATGCAAATGCATTAACAGGAACTGATAGATATGAAACTTCTATTAAGATAAGCCAAGCAGGTTGGGAAAACGCTGAAAATGCTGTTTTAATAAATGATTCTGCAATTGCAGATGCTTTGGCTGCAACATCATTTGCATATAAAAAAGATGCTCCTATATTGCTAACTGGAAGTTCTCAAATAAATGAGAAGACTTTAGCTGAATTAAAGAGATTAAAAGTTAAAAATGTATATGTAATCGGTGGTGAAGCTTCTGTAAACGAAAAATCTTTAGATACTATAAAGTCAGATAATATGTCTGTATCTAGAATTTCAGGAAATGATAGATATGAGACTTCTCTAAATCTTGCTAAAGAATTAAAAGGAATTAGTAATGTATCAAAAATATCAGTAGTTAATGGTGAAAAAGGATTAGCAGATGCAGTAAGTATTGGTGCAGCATCAGCTCAAAATGATATGCCTATAAT
>NZ_JADGMM010000041.1:0-601 GCF_020662275.1 Clostridioides sp. ES-S-0006-03 | reverse complement strand
ACCCAATCTTTGTAGTTTGAATATTTCCAAATTTCTGCTCCATTAGAAGATATTTTTCTAATGGTATTATCATTGCCTCCACTATATATATTATTCTGTAAATCTACACATACTGAATATACACCACTTTCATGTCCTTTATAACTCCAAATTTCATATCCACTTGGAGATATTTTTCTTACTTTAAAATTACCATTACCACTTACTATATTATCTTGTGAATCTGTACATACTGAGTTTACAGAACTTTCATATTCTTTATAACTCCAAATTTCAGCACCATTTGTTGACAGTTTTCTTACTGTATCATCACCACTACCACTTATTATATTATCTTGTGAATCTGTACATACTGAACGTACAGTATCTGTATGCCCAGTAAATCTCCAAATTTCAGCACCACTTGAAGATATTTTTCTTACTTTAAAATCAGCACTACCACTTACTATATTATTTTGTAAATCTACACATACTGAACGTACAGTACCTGTATGCCCAGTAAATCTCCAAATTTCAGCACCACTTGAAGATATTTTTCTCAAAGTAATATCACTACTACAACTATATATATTATTCTGTAAATCTACACATACTGAATATA
>NZ_JADGMM010000040.1:0-653 GCF_020662275.1 Clostridioides sp. ES-S-0006-03 | reverse complement strand
CACCGCAAGGGTAAGACCCCAGAAAGACTATCTGGTTGATAGGTCGAAGGTGTAAGTGCAGCAATGTATTTAGCTTATCGATACTAATAGGTCGAGGACTTGACCAATATTATTTGATGTTCATTGACTAAAATATATATGTAGTTTTTAGAGTGTTAACTCTGAAAAAAAGTATGAAAAAAGTATTGACAAAAATAACAAAAAATGTTAATATTATACTTGTCCTAGCAACAAAAAAGAAATGTGGTTATAATAGCAGAGAAGATACACCTGTTCCCATTCCGAACACAGAAGTTAAGTTCTCTAGCGCTGATGGTACTTGGTGGGAAACTGCCTGGGAGAGTAGGACATAGCCACGTTAGATGTTCCAAGGTAGCTCAACGGTGGAGCAACCGGCTGTTAACCGGTAGGCTGTGGGTTCGAGCCCCACCCTTGGAGCCAATAAATGGCTCGTTGGTCAAGAGGTTAAGACACCGCCCTTTCACGGCGGTAACAGGGGTTCAATTCCCCTACGAGTCACCATTTGTGGGATCATAGCTCAGCTGGGAGAGCACCTGCCTTACAAGCAGGGGGTCGCAGGTTCGAGCCCTGCTGGTCCCACCATTTGCGGCCTGGTAGTTCAGTTGGTTAGAATGCCAGCCTGTCACGCTGGA
>NZ_JADGMM010000039.1:0-710 GCF_020662275.1 Clostridioides sp. ES-S-0006-03 | reverse complement strand
CACGACCCATTACACCAGGTATTTCTATAAAAGCATTTGAATTATTCTCATCTATTATTTTAGTATTAGCTAAAAAACCTGGAGTTTTATCAGAAACACCAAGAATTGCTTTAACAGAACCAAACATATAGTATTGAGAAGTATATTTTTCATCTACTAGATAGTAGCCTTTTTCACCTCTTTTTTCCCATGCTTCTTTGACACTATTTGATATATTATTGCTATCTACCTTTTGAGCTACATAGTATAAACTTGCTGTCTGACCTAATCCAGGAACATCATCATAAGAGCTCATATTTAAATATGTGATATTATTTTTTTCCTTTACAAATTTTAGGCAACTATTACCTTTTTCAGATACGAATCTATCTTGACCTATGTATACATATTTATCTTCAGGTCCATTTTCTATGTATGGAGAAGATACTGTTAGAGTACCATTATCATTAACATCAACTTTTAGCATATTTGAAGAAGCATAAAGTCCACTATTTTCTTTTAAATAACTTGGCATTTTGACTTGTTGTGGCTTACTAAATGTTTTATCAGGTTTTATTTCTTTAATTTTACCTTTTTCTTTTAATGCAGATAGTAAAATTTCTTGTCCGATTACTTCGTTAAGTTGACTACTTCCACCAGAAGAAACAACTGCAACTGCCATATTTTCATCTGGAAGCACTGTAAGATTACTATGGAATAATAAAGAATCT
>NZ_JADGMM010000038.1:0-843 GCF_020662275.1 Clostridioides sp. ES-S-0006-03 | reverse complement strand
GGTGCTCTCCCAGCTGAGCTATGATCCCATTTTTTTGGAGCGGGTGAAGGGGATCGAACCCTCACAGCTGGCTTGGAAGGCCAGAACTCTACCATTGAGCTACACCCGCTTATTTAATTGTTTTTTTTGGTGACTCGTAGGGGAATTGAACCCCTGTTACCGCCGTGAAAGGGCGGTGTCTTAACCTCTTGACCAACGAGCCATTTTAATGGTTGCGGAGGCAGGACTCGAACCTACGACCTTCGGGTTATGAGCCCGACGAGCTGCCAACTGCTCCACTCCGCGATATTATTTTATAAGTGCCGAAGACCGGAATCGAACCGGTACGAGAGGTAAGTCCCGCAGGATTTTAAGTCCTGTGCGTCTGCCAGTTCCGCCACTTCGGCTTTTTTTGGCTCCAAGGGTGGGGCTCGAACCCACAGCCTACCGGTTAACAGCCGGTTGCTCCACCGTTGAGCTACCTTGGAATATTCACGTGGCTATGTCCTACTCTCCCAGGCAGTTTCCCACCAAGTACCATCAGCGCTAAAGAGCTTAACTTCTGTGTTCGGAATGGGAACAGGTGTATCCTCTTTGCTATTATAACCACATATTGCCTATTTATAAGACAAGTATTATATTAACATCTTTATTTTTAAATGTCAATACTTTTAAAGTACTAAATAATAATAGTTTTTTATTAAATATCTTCTATTAATTGAAGTTAGTACTTTACATAGAGTTAACACTCTAAAAACTACATATATATTTTAATTAATGAACATCAAATAAATATTGGTCAAGTCCTCGACCTATTAGTATCGATAAGCTAAATACATTGCTGCACTTACACCTTCGACCTAT
>NZ_JADGMM010000037.1:0-952 GCF_020662275.1 Clostridioides sp. ES-S-0006-03 | reverse complement strand
TGATATAGAGTTAAATGATTATAGTAAAGGTTCGGAGTCTTACACAAAAACTAGAGCTCTTGCTAAAGAGAAAATTCAAACTTTACTATCTAAATATGGAGCTGTAAGCGCTCAATATGCTCTAATTGATAATGGTAAAATTGAGATTTCTGGAAATGGTGGAGTATACAGCAAACAAGATAATAAAAATTTAACTAAGGATAATATGTACAATATTGCCTCTATCAGTAAAGTATTTACTACTACAGCTGTTATGAAGTTGGTTGAACAGGGAAAAGTAAATTTAGATACTCCTGTTGTAAAATATATACCTGAATTTAAAATGGCTGATGATAGATATAAAGAAATCACTCCAAGAATGTTATTAAATCACTCATCAGGGCTAATGGGAAGTAGTTTTAAAAATGCCCTTTTATTGGGAGACAATGATTCTTATAATCATGATAATTTCTTAGAAGAATTAAAGAAACAAAGATTAAAAGCTAAGCCAGGAGCTTTTTCTGTTTATTGTAATGATGGATTTACTTTAGCTGAAATTTTAGTAGAAAGAGTATCTGGTATGTCATTTACTAATTTTCTTGATAAATACATAAACAATCCACTTAACTTACAAAACACAAAAACTCCAGAAAATAGATTTGATAGTTCAAAACTTGCAAAAGCCTATGTACCTTATTGGGAAGATGCAGTTCCACAAGATAACCTTAATACTATAGGTGCAGGTGGTTTATATTCAAGTGCAGAAAATCTATGTACATTTGCACAAACATTTATGAAAAAATCAAATGGAATTCTTTCTCCTGCTTCAGTAAAAGCTATGGAAAGTAAAGAATATTTAAATGGTCTATGGCCTGAGGGAGAAGACTCTATCCTTGGATATGGTTTAGGATGGGATTGTGTCAACACTTATCCATTTAATCAATATAATCTAAAAGCACTTACAAAAGGTGGA
>NZ_JADGMM010000036.1:0-1030 GCF_020662275.1 Clostridioides sp. ES-S-0006-03 | reverse complement strand
AATATTGGTCAAGTCCTCGACCTATTAGTATCGATAAGCTAAATACATTGCTGCACTTACACCTTCGACCTATCAACCAGATAGTCTTTCTGGGGTCTTACCCTTGCGGTGGGAAATCTTATCTTGAAGTTGGCTTCGCGCTTAGATGCTTTCAGCGCTTATCCATTCCGTACATAGCTACCCAGCCATGCCCTTGGCAGAACAACTGGTACACCAGAGGTACGTCCATCCCGGTCCTCTCGTACTAAGGACAGGTCTCCTCAAATTTCCTACGCCTGCGACGGATAGGGACCGAACTGTCTCACGACGTTCTGAACCCAGCTCGCGTACCACTTTAATGGGCGAACAGCCCAACCCTTGGGACCTACTACAGCCCCAGGATGTGATGAGCCGACATCGAGGTGCCAAACCTCCCCGTCGATGTGGACTCTTGGGGGAGATAAGCCTGTTATCCCCAGGGTAGCTTTTATCCGTTGAGCGATGGCCCTTCCACGCAGAACCACCGGATCACTAAGTCCGATTTTCATCCTTGCTCGACCTGTATGTCTTGCAATCAAGCTCTCTTTTGCCTTTACACTCTACGTACGATTTCCGACCGTACTGAGAGAACCTTTGAGCGCCTCCGTTACCTTTTGGGAGGCGACCGCCCCAGTCAAACTGCCCACCTGACAGTGTCCCAAGACCAGATTCATGGCCTATGGTTAGAGTCCCAGTACTACAAGGGTGGTATCCCAAGGATGGCTCCGCCAAAACTGGCGTCCTGGTTTCAAAGCCTCCCACCTATCCTGTACATGTAGTACCAAGACCCAATGTCAAGCTACAGTAAAGCTCCATGGGGTCTTTCCGTCCTGTCGCAGGTATCCGGCATCTTCACCGGAATTACAATTTCACCGAGTCTGTTGTTGAGACAGTGCCCAAATCGTTACGCCTTTCGTGCGGGTCGGAACTTACCCGACAAGGAATTTCGCTACCTTAGGACCGTTATAGTTACGGCCGCCGTTTACTGGGGCTTAAGTTCACTGCTTCGATT
>NZ_JADGMM010000035.1:0-1068 GCF_020662275.1 Clostridioides sp. ES-S-0006-03 | reverse complement strand
AATGACATCTCCTTAATCGGAGAGTTCCCTTCGGGGACATTGGTGACAGGTGGTGCATGGTTGTCGTCAGCTCGTGTCGTGAGATGTTGGGTTAAGTCCCGCAACGAGCGCAACCCTTGTCTTTAGTTGCCATCATTAAGTTGGGCACTCTAGAGAGACTGCCAGGGATAACCTGGAGGAAGGTGGGGATGACGTCAAATCATCATGCCCCTTATGCTTAGGGCTACACACGTGCTACAATGGGTAGTACAGAGGGTTGCCAAGCCGTAAGGTGGAGCTAATCCCTTAAAGCTACTCTCAGTTCGGATTGTAGGCTGAAACTCGCCTACATGAAGCTGGAGTTACTAGTAATCGCAGATCAGAATGCTGCGGTGAATGCGTTCCCGGGTCTTGTACACACCGCCCGTCACACCACGGGAGTTGGAGACGCCCGAAGCCGATTATCTAACCTTTTGGAAGAAGTCGTCGAAGGTGGAATCAATAACTGGGGTGAAGTCGTAACAAGGTAGCCGTATCGGAAGGTGCGGCTGGATCACCTCCTTTCTAAGGAGAATTGCCTACTGTTTAATTTTGAAAGTTCTTTATGAACTTCATATTTGGGGGTGTAGCTCAGTTGGGAGAGCACTTGCCTTGCAAGCAAGGGGTCAGGAGTTCGACTCTCCTCATCTCCACCATTAAGAGTATATTACTTAAATCTTTGATTTATCTAGTAGCCTCTTACATGCACTTTTAGCTTATCTTTAGACAAGCTATGTGCGTTAGCACTTTGAAAACTGCATATATATATTTAGTGATATGACATCTAATTTGTAATATATAAAGCTGATAACTTTTAAAAATTATCGAAGTTGATAGCTTCTAATCTATCAAACCTTTTTAACTGGTCAAGTTATTAAGGGTGCAGGGCGGATGCCTTGGCACTAGGAGCCGATGAAGGACGCGATAAGCTGCGATAAGCTTCGGGGAGTTGCACGTAAACTTTGATCCGAAGATTTCCGAATGAGGAAACTCACTTAGAGTAATGTCTAAGTATCATTAAGTGAATACATAGCTTAATGAGGGGAACTC
>NZ_JADGMM010000034.1:0-1455 GCF_020662275.1 Clostridioides sp. ES-S-0006-03 | reverse complement strand
TCCTGAGCCAGGATCAAACTCTCAAATAAAAGTTTATCAGGCTCAGATACTATTGTTATCTAAATATCTGGCTTTATGGTTTGTTTCTTGTTTTATAAATTAACCTACTGTTTAATTTTCAAAGTTCTTTATTGATATAGTTAGATGGTAGCGGTAATAGGAGTCGAACCTATGACCTTTCGGGTATGAACCGAACGCTCTAGCCAACTAAGCTATACCGCCGTATTTCTGGTGCCCAGAGGCGGAATCGAACCACCGACACGGGGATTTTCAGTCCCCTGCTCTACCGACTGAGCTATCTGGGCAAATGGTGGGCCTAGCTGGACTCGAACCAGCGACCTCACGCTTATCAGGCGTGCGCTCTAACCACCTGAGCTATAGGCCCTTACTTGGTCGAGGTGAAGGGACTCGAACCCCCGGCCCCATGGTCCCAAACCATGTGCGCTACCAAACTGCGCTACACCTCGAAATATTATTTACTATCTTATATTACTCTAAAACTCATTTTTTTTCAAGTCCTTTTTATTTGGCAGGGGTGGAGGGACTCGAACCCCCGGCGCACGGTTTTGGAGACCGACGCTCTACCAACTGAGCTACACCCCTATGAAGAATAATGGACCTTCAGGGACTCGAACCCCAGACCTACCGGTTATGAGCCGGGCGCTCTAACCAACTGAGCTAAAGGTCCTGGTTGGTCGAGGTGAAGGGACTCGAACCCCCGGCCCCATGGTCCCAAACCATGTGCGCTACCAAACTGCGCTACACCTCGTTTTTTTAAATGGCGGAGAAGGAGGGATTCGAACCCTCGCACCGGTTACCCAGCCTAATCCCTTAGCAGGGGATCCTCTTGAGCCACTTGAGTACTTCTCCAAATTTAGTCCTATTATTTAGTTTGGCGGAGAGGGTGGGATTCGAACCCACGGCCCCTTTCGAAGTCACTGGTTTTCAAGACCAGCTCCTTAAACCACTCGGACACCTCTCCATTGGTGATCTATCCGCGACTCGAACGCGGGACACCCTGATTAAAAGTCAGGTGCTCTACCGACTGAGCTAATAGACCATGTTTTTATTTGGCTGGGGATGCAGGACTCGAACCTACGCATACATGAGTCAAAGTCATGTGCCTTACCGACTTGGCTAATCCCCAATATATATGTGGTGAGCGCACAGGGATTCGAACCCCGGACACACGCCTTAGAAGGGCGTTGCTCTATCCAGCTGAGCTATGCACCCACGCTTTTTGGAGCGGGTGAAGGGGATCGAACCCTCACAGCTGGCTTGGAAGGCCAGAACTCTACCATTGAGCTACACCCGCATATTTAATTTAATTGGTGGAGGATGGTGGATTCGAACCACCGAAGTCGATGACAACAGATTTACAGTCTGCCCCCTTTGGCCGCTCGGGAAATCCTCCGTATTAATTTTACATGGAGCTGGTGATAGGAATCGAACCTA
>NZ_JADGMM010000033.1:0-1519 GCF_020662275.1 Clostridioides sp. ES-S-0006-03 | reverse complement strand
TACAAGCAGGGGGTCGCAGGTTCGAGCCCTGCTGGTCCCACCATTTGCGGCCTGGTAGTTCAGTTGGTTAGAATGCCAGCCTGTCACGCTGGAGGTCGAGGGTTCGAACCCCTTCCAGGTCGCCAAAATAAAATATGAAAAATGCTGGTGTGGCTCAACGGTAGAGCAGCTGACTTGTAATCAGCAGGTTGTAGGTTCGATTCCTATCACCAGCTCCATGTAAAATTAATACGGAGGATTTCCCGAGCGGCCAAAGGGGGCAGACTGTAAATCTGTTGTCATCGACTTCGGTGGTTCGAATCCACCATCCTCCACCAAAAAAATGCGCGGATGTGGCGGAATTGGCAGACGCACTAGACTTAGGATCTAGCGCCATTGGCGTGGGGGTTCGACTCCCTTCATCCGCACCATTTTTTATTTAATTTATACATATTTATTGTGGGTGCATAGCTCAGCTGGATAGAGCAACGCCCTTCTAAGGCGTGTGTCCGGGGTTCGAATCCCTGTGCGCTCACCACATATATTGGGGATTAGCCAAGTCGGTAAGGCACATGACTTTGACTCATGTATGCGTAGGTTCAAGTCCTGCATCCCCAGCCATTAAATATTAAAGTTAAGGTTCATTAGCTCAGCTGGCAGAGCACCTGACTCTTAATCAGGGTGTCCCGAGTTCGATCCTCGGATGAATCATTGGAAGTAGAATATGGAGAGGTGTCCGAGTGGTTTAAGGAGCTGGTCTTGAAAACCAGTGACTTCGAAAGGGGCCGTGGGTTCGAATCCCACCCTCTCCGCCAAATGCCCAGATAGCTCAGTCGGTAGAGCAGGGGACTGAAAATCCCCGTGTCGGTGGTTCGATTCCGCCTCTGGGCACCAAGAATATGGCGGTATAGCTTAGTTGGCTAGAGCGTTCGGTTCATACCCGAAAGGTCATAGGTTCGACTCCTATTACCGCTACTAAAATTTAATGTGGGCCATTAGCTCAGTTGGTTAGAGCGCCCGGCTCATAACCGGTAGGTCTGGGGTTCGAGTCCCTGATGGCCCACCACATTAAATTAACAAAATTTCGAGGTGTAGCGCAGTTTGGTAGCGCACATGGTTTGGGACCATGGGGCCGGGGGTTCGAGTCCCTTCACCTCGACCAATATAATGGTGGGTATAGCTCAGTTGGTTAGAGCGCCAGATTGTGGCTCTGGAGGTCGTGAGTTCGACTCTCATTATCCACCCCAACTAATATGGTCTATTAGCTCAGTCGGTAGAGCACCTGACTTTTAATCAGGGTGTCCCGCGTTCGAGTCGCGGATAGATCACCAAAAAGGCGGCGACATAGCCAAGTGGTAAGGCAGTGGACTGCAACTCCTTGATCCCCAGTTCGAATCTGGGTGTCGCCTCCAAAATATTCCAAGGTAGCTCAACGGTGGAGCAACCGGCTGTTAACCGGTAGGCTGTGGGTTCGAGCCCCACCCTTGGAGCCAAAAAAGCCGAAGTGGCGGAACTGGCAGACGCACAGGACTTAAAATCC
>NZ_JADGMM010000032.1:0-1600 GCF_020662275.1 Clostridioides sp. ES-S-0006-03 | reverse complement strand
GTTCTTTTTGGTACTATAAAAGTGTAATTGTTTACATCGGAAACGATGATACATTTGCACTTATTTTAATTTATAATATAGGTGTAATTTGTTTGACGAGGTTCTTTTTGGATTAGTAACATCCGGAATAAAAACTGTTAAACATCTCCTTATTATAAAGATTCGATTAAGCAGGTTGAAACCTATAGGCTTTCGTGTAACTAACCAAAATGAATTGTAATAAGTGCAGATGTCTACAATTACAATATAATTATTGAGGTGATCACATGATAAGTGTAGGAATTGATGTATCAAAAGGAAAAAGCACTGTATGTATATTAAAGCCTTATGGCGAAGTAATTAAATCACCATATGAAATTAATCACACTGAAACAGATCTTTTAAATCTGACAAATACTATTTTTAATTTTAAGGAAGAAACAAAGATTGTAATGGAAGCAACTAGTTCATATCATTTGCCAGTACTGAGCTATTTAATAGAAAAGGGCATTTTTGTATCTGTGATAAATCCATTGGTAATGAAAAAATATGTATCAATGACACTAAGAAAAGGTAAAACTGATAAACTAGACTCAATTAAAATAGCAAACTATGGAATAGATAATTGGTTTCGCTTAGACAAATTCAAATTAACAGATGTTGTGTATTCTGAACTTAAGTTGCTTGGAAGACAATATTCTCATTACATAAAAATGAGAATAGAAAGTAAGCTTACGCTTAGCAATATACTTGATCAAACAATGCCAGGCATTAAAAGACTATTAAAAAATAATTCTACAAATCCCGATAGGGATAAATTAAATGACTTTGTTGAAGAGTATTGGCATTTTGATAATATAACAAAAAAGAGTGAGAAACAATTTTCTAATCACTATTTAAAGTGGGCAAAGAAAAAGGGATACCATCAAAATGAAGCTAAGGCTAAAGAGATTTATGCGTTAGCTATAGATGGAATCCCAATTATATCTTCTAGTACTCCATCGACCAAAATGTTAGTACTAGAATCTGTTAGAGTTCTCAAAGAGATAGACAAAACTCTTATGCTAATTTTAACACAGATGAAGGATTTAGCAAAAGGATTAAAAGAGTATGATGTTGTTAGAAATATGTCAGGAGTAGGGGAAACACTTGCACCGCGATTAATCGCTGAAATTGGAGATGTGAGACGATTTAAAAATGGTAAATCACTGATAGCTTATGCTGGCATAGATGCTCCACCTTATGAATCTGGGAATTTTAAAGGTACAAAACGAAGAATCTCTAAAAGAGGATCCGCACTATTAAGAAAGACTGGCTATGAAACTATGAAGTGTATAAAAAGTTATAAACCTAAAGAAGATCCAGTATATTTATTTATGATTAAAAAGGAGTTAGAGGGTAAACCTCCAAAAGTCGCCAAAATAGCAGCATTAAATAAATTTCTAAGAATATACTATGCTAAAGTTAAGGAAATTTACAATGCTTAATATACAATAGTGTTTATTGACTACAGGGCTAAAAAAGAGAAATCTGCTTAGTCTTAATTTTAGTGCAAAAAACTAACAAAAATAATTAATAAAAAATTGCTAAAAACACTTGATTTTACTTAGCAGGTTTTTAT
>NZ_JADGMM010000031.1:0-1813 GCF_020662275.1 Clostridioides sp. ES-S-0006-03 | reverse complement strand
GATAAGCTGCGATAAGCTTCGGGGAGTTGCACGTAAACTTTGATCCGAAGATTTCCGAATGAGGAAACTCACTTAGAGTAATGTCTAAGTATCATTAAGTGAATACATAGCTTAATGAGGGGAACTCAGGGAACTGAAACATCTAAGTACCTGAAGGAAGAGAAAGAAATTCGATTCCGTAAGTAGCGGCGAGCGAACGCGGAATAGCCCAAACCAATAAAGTTTTCTTTATTGGGGTTGCGGACATATCTTAAACGAAGAGGTATCGTAATTGAAGAGGTTTGGAAAGACCCACCACAGAAGGTAATAGTCCTGTATGTCAAACGAGAAAACTTCAGATATGATCCAGAGTACCACGGGACACGTGAAACCCTGTGGGAAGCAGGAGGGACCACCCTCCAAGGCTAAATACTACCTAGTGACCGATAGCGTATAGTACCGTGAGGGAAAGGTGAAAAGAACCCCGGGAGGGGAGTGAAATAGAACCTGAAACCCTGCACTTACAAGCTGTGGAAGCACATTTCTTGTGTGACCGCGTACTTTTTGTAGAACGGGCCAACGAGTTACGTTAAGTAGCAAGGTTAAGCACTTAAGGTGTGGAGCCGTAGCGAAAGCGAGTTTTAACTGAGCGTTCAGTTACTTGACGTAGACCCGAAACCGGGCGACCTACCCATGAGCAGGATGAAGCGAAAGTAAAATTTCGTGGAGGTCCGAACCCACGAGCGTTGAAAAGCTCGGGGATGACTTGTGGGTAGCGGTGAAATTCCAATCGAGCCCGGAGATAGCTGGTTCTCCCCGAAATAGCTTTAGGGCTAGCCTCAAGGTGAGAGATACGGAGGTAGAGCACTGAATGTCCTAGGGGGTATTGCACCTACCGAAGACTATCAAACTCCGAATGCCGTCATCTTATACTTGGGAGTCAGACTGTGGGTGATAAGATTCATAGTCGAAAGGGCAACAGCCCAGATCGTCAGCTAAGGTCCCTAAATGTAAGTTAAGTGGTAAAGGATGTGGGATTGCACAGACAACCAGGATGTTGGCTTAGAAGCAGCCACTCATTCAAAGAGTGCGTAATAGCTCACTGGTCGAGTGATCCTGCGCCGAAGATTTCCGGGGCTAAAACTTACTACCGAAGCTACGGCATCAGTAATGATGGGTAGGGGAGCTTCCCATACGGGTTGAAGCATGACCGTAAGGACATGTGGACAGTATGGGAGTGAGAATGTTGGCATGAGTAGCGAGATGTGGGTGAGAATCCCACAGGCCGTAAACCCAAGGTTTCCAGGGGAAGGTTCGTCCGCCCTGGGTTAGTCGGGACCTAAGCTGAGGCCGAAAGGCGTAGGTGATGGACAACAGGTTGATATTCCTGTACTACCGATAACCGTTTGAGAGATGGGATGACACAGTAGGATAAGCTAAGCACACTGTTGGTTATGTGTGCCCAAGCATTGAGGCAGTCAGAGTAGGTAAATCCGCTTTGATAATGCTGGGATGTGATGGGGAGCGAAATTTAGTAGCGAAGTAGCTGATTTCACACTGTCAAGAAAAGTCTCTATCGAGGTTAAAGGTACCCGTACCGCAAACCGACACAGGTGGGTGAGGAGAGTATCCTAAGGCCCGCGAGAGAACTGTTGTTAAGGAACTCGGCAAAATGACCCCGTAACTTAGGGATAAGGGGTGCCACCATACGGTGGCCGCAGAGAATAGGCCCAAGCGACTGTTTACCAAAAACATAGGTTTCTGCTAAGTCGCAAGACGATGTATAGGAGCTGACGCCTGCCCGGTGCTGGAAGGTTAAGGGGATCTGTTAGAG
>NZ_JADGMM010000030.1:0-3620 GCF_020662275.1 Clostridioides sp. ES-S-0006-03 | reverse complement strand
TCCGGATGTTACTAATCCAAAAAGAACCTCGTCAAACAAATTACACCTATATTATAAATTAAAATAAGTGCAAATGTATCATCGTTTCCGATGTAAACAATTACACTTTTATAGTACCAAAAAGAACCTATACTGTTGGCTCTACTTGTGTTTCTTCTTTAATTAATAAATTTGTTAACTCTGTATATTCACTTTCTTTTATTCTATTCATTGCATAGAATACATCTAGCTTAGTTTGTAACTCTTCTTTAGTCTCAAAGTTTTTTTGTTCAATCATTCTTTTTAAAATATTATACATATTCTTTCCTCCAAGTTTTTATAATTTTATAACACATTGTTTGTGTTAAGTTCTAACATAGCGATTCTATAAGCATTATCTATTAAAAGATTGTCTTGCTCCTTTTGATTTTCTATTAAAATTGTAATTTTATTTGCATTTATTTCTTCAATTGATGGTTCTGAATTAGGCGGATTCTTTTGTAACTCCAACCATTCATTGTAGACTTCTTCGCCTGTCTTAATTAGCTCTCCACCTTTTATGATTGGAGTAAATAATTGTTTATCTTCTGTAATGAAATAATCATTTATATTATTTAAATCATCTTCAAAACCATATTCTATTAAAATATTTTTCTTTTCTTCTATATTCATATATAAAATTTCCTTTCTTATTCAATGAAATAAGT
Source organism: Clostridioides sp. ES-S-0006-03 (assembly GCF_020662275.1). NCBI lineage: Bacteria > Bacillati > Bacillota > Clostridia > Peptostreptococcales > Peptostreptococcaceae > Clostridioides > Clostridioides sp. ES-S-0006-03. The sequence goes on along the minus strand of NZ_JADGMM010000030.1, from coordinate 2,934 downwards.
TCCATGACTATATATATCTGCATTACTACCTAATTGTGTAGTTTGAAGATGTCCGTTTCCAAAATTAAAAAATATAAAACCTTGAACCAATTGATTACTTTGAGTTGTAAAAACTGGAAATACGTAAAAGTTTTTAGGTATAAATCCGTTTGGTAATTTTAATAAAGTTGTACCATCTGTTGTTGCTCCACTGGTTATTCTCATGTGAAAACTAACTTGATTACCATTTTTACTTATTATAAATCCTCCATTATCTGAAACAGTTCTCTTCCATCCATTTAGAAGTTTATTAGATAAATCCATAATTCTAGGGCTAGACTGGATATGATTTATATTTTTTATACTACTTTTAATAGCTTCTATTTGACTTCCTAAATTTTGAGTACATTCAAAACCAATACTAGGTATAACATTAGAATTACAAATAAATTTAGTCTTATTGTCATATTGTTCTAAATTTATTGAAGAGACATCTATCTCTTTATGCTCTTTCAAAGCTCTTACTAAAGTAACTTTGTTATCGTTTAGCCATGAATTAAAACCCTCTAAATTTGGGGTTGCTAACCTATTTTTAAAAATTCTTACCCAAATATTACTAGACGTCTCATAAACTCCTTCAACAGTATTAGTTGCATCAAATATTACTATTGGTTTAAACATATCACAATATAAGTTTGTATTATTAGATTCACTTTTACCTATAGGATTTTTAAATAACAAGGTTGCATCATTTGAATTAGCTGTAAATTCAGACCAAAAACTTTGACCATCTAATGTGATTTCTTCGCATCTTTGTATTAACTTATAACAACTATCTTTATAAACTATTTCATCTCTTGTACCATCTGGTAATCCTCTAAGTGTATATGGAATTACTTTTTTATCAAACAAACTCATATCTTCTTTACAAGATATAATTTCTATATTATCTCCTTGGCCAACACTTTGTAGCCCTTCAAAATAATTAATATCTACACTTGTATAATCACCTTCTAAAATTATCACTGACTTAGTAAACTCTTGTTTATCTATATCAGTTTCTCCCCAGCCCTTTTCACTGTGGGCTACACAAAGACAGTTAGTATCAGTTATATCTATGTCTATAGTATATAGAGTTTTACTATCTGGATTCATTTTAAATTTAATTACATTATTGTGAAAATAGTATATTTCTTTATTACTTAAATTAACAAATGTATATTCTTTTCCTTTTCCAATGTACTTAAATGGATTTAAATATCGCAAACCTTCTGTTATAGCTATGTTGTTTGGATTAGCTAAATTAACTAGTGTTTTTCCTTCTATATTTAAGTTAGTTATATAACCTTTCTTACTATTTTCTATTGTATATTCACCTGTATTAGTAGTACATTTTAAATTTTCAACTTCTTTTAAATTTTCTATATCATCAAGATTTTTAAGTAAATCTTTGTATATCAAATTAAATCACCTCTTTCCAATAAAAAAAAGAACCTACTTTGTTGGTTCTGTTCCTTCTACTACTCCACTTTCTTTAATTATATAATCTTCTACTGCTGTCCTGTAATCTATGTTAGTCACATCATCTAATTCAAATTCTCGATTTTTCAAAGGGTTCAATCCTTTATTTAAAATCCTCTCTGCCAATATCCTTACTACAACATTATTTATATTCATTATAATAATCCTCCTACTTTTTCATTTTCATTTAATAAAATCTGATTTTCTAATTCTTGTATTCTCTTTTGTTCTTCTGTTAATTCTCTTTTTATCTCTTTTATGATTGGTACATTATTAACTACATCTATCTTTTCTATATAACAATTATCAGCTATTGATTTAAAAGGAATGTCAATATAATCTATTTTTGTTATAGTCTTTCTTGGTATAATATCTCCTTCCATTTCTCCATATATTGCAATTATTTCTCCGTCTTGGTCAAAGATTATTCTTCTTCCTATTTCCATTTTTAGTCCTCCTTTTTTATTCGTACTTTATAGCAAACCAATCAATTTCAGCACTTAAGCCAGAACCTTCGTAAGCAAATGGTAGTCTAAAACCATTATTAAAATGTCCAACTGAAGAACCACTATCAATGTCCATTTCCACACCTTTCGCTTGATAGACAGACGTTCTAGTACTAGGATGTGATTGTCTGTCTGTGCAGAGTAACAAGTAAGGTTTCGCTTCCATTGTGGAATCAAAGGATATTGTTATATATTCATTGTTATAATTCTTTGCATACATAAAAACTAAATTAGGTTTAAAAGCTAAAGAATTTACAGTAAGAGTACTCCATGTCCAATAATAATCTGCATTTTCATAAGAACGTACATACGTTTTACCTAAAGAAACTGTATTATTTCCGCTCTTTGCTGTTTTTATTATATTTTTTATGCTTGACACTTTATCTATTAAATTTTGCATACTTTCAGTTTTATTTGCAGAAACATTTTTATTTGTCAAATTTGTTGCAAAAGTATTTTTTAATGTTTCTATTTTTGTTTTAGTTATGTTTAACTTATCTGTCCCAGTAAAAGGGCTTCCCAATGTGTTTGCTATATTATTTTTGCCAATTTGCAATTCATTTTTTACATCCCCAAAGGCTGTTATAAGTTGACTTAAACTTGCATTTTCGTTTAATTTTTCTATCATAAAAATATCACCTTTCTACTTTAAGTAACCATTTTTAAAGAATAGGCTACTAAAAAGTTCTAATTCTATTTATTTTACTTATTTTCACATATTTATAAAGAAATTATTTTAAATTCTATATTAAAAGAAACATTCAAATTTAATCATCTTTCTATTTTAAAAAGTAACCTATCCTTTAAGAACAGTTACTAAAAGCTTTACTATTTTATGTCTTACTCTATTGCATCTATATAATCCTTTACTGCTTTTCTATACTCTGTATTGGTTACATCATCCAGTTTAAAAGGTCTATTTTTGAGT
>NZ_JADGMM010000029.1:0-4576 GCF_020662275.1 Clostridioides sp. ES-S-0006-03 | reverse complement strand
GTCTACTATTATTGATTCTATAGTTTGGGATAGTTCTAGCAACACTCTTAGCATTGTTTATATGGGTGCTGACATAGATGACTTAGTTTCGTTGTCTGATAGGTCGCACTTCTGTAGTGATGGCAGATGCACTTTCTATAAAAGTGCAACTTTAGGAATTAATCTATTTTATTTAAATCCATCCATTTAGATTCTAACTCAGATATTTTTCATGATAATACTCATAAATATGAAGTTGTTATAGTCAATCTTAATATGTATGAAATGTAGAATAGTTGAGGGTGCTATTGCTTCTAACGAGCTAGGAATTATAAAAAAGTCCTTTTAATCTTAAAAAGGGGTTTGTGCTATACAGTAAGATAGTAAAGCTGTTTTCATAAGGTTTTTATATTGACAGTTTTGCAATAAAGTTATAATATTAATAGGATTGTAGTTTTTTATAGCATATGGAAAATTATGTTCATTTTAAAACTATTAATAAATATAATTTTTTATATTTGGATAATCGTAAAATTAAAATAAAGGATGATAAAAAATGACAGAACAAAATTTAAGCTTGATTGATGAAGTTAAAAGAAGAAGAACCTTTGCAATCATTTCCCATCCCGATGCAGGAAAAACTACATTAACTGAAAAGTTTCTATTATATGGTGGTGCCATTCGTGAAGCCGGATCAGTTAAATCAAGAAGATCTCAAAAACATGCAGTATCTGACTGGATGGAAATTGAAAAACAAAGAGGTATATCTGTTGCATCAAGTGTTCTTCAATTTGAATATAATAACTTTTGTATAAATATTCTTGATACTCCAGGGCATCAAGATTTCAGTGAGGACACTTATAGGACTCTTATGGCAGCAGACTGCGCAGTAATGGTTATTGACTCTGCTAAAGGTGTCGAGGATCAGACAAAGAAATTATTCCAAGTTTGTAAAATGAGAGGAATACCAATTTTCACTTTTATAAATAAAATGGACCGTCAAGGAAAGGATCCCTTTGAACTACTTGAAGATATTGAAAATGTTCTAGGAATTCGCTCTTGTCCAGTAAACTGGCCAATTGGTTCTGGTAAAGAGTTCAAAGGTGTGTTTAACCGTCATAAAAATCAAGTTGAACTATTTGATGATGGTAACCATGGACAATCTATTGCTAAGTCTACAACTGGAGATATATCTGATGAAAAATTTAATACTTTATTAGGTGATGCTCTTCATGAAAAACTACTAGAGGATATTGAACTTTTAGATATTGCTGGAGATAATTTTAATTTAGACGGAGTATTAAATGGTGAATTGACGCCTGTGTTCTTCGGAAGTGCCCTTACCAACTTTGGTGTAGAACCATTTTTAGAATCGTTCTTAGAAATAACACCTCCACCAAATCCTCGTAGCAGTAATTTAGGTGATATTGACCCTAATTCTAATAGCTTCTCAGGATTTATATTTAAAATTCAAGCTAATATGGATAAATCTCATAGAGATAGAATTGCATTTTTAAGAATTTGCTCTGGTAAATTTGAAAAAGGTATGACAGTAACTCATGTACAAAGAAATAAAAAGGTTAAACTTTCACAACCTCAACAGTTTGTAGCCCAAGACCGTGTTATAATAGATTCAGCTTATCCAGGGGACATTATAGGGATACATGATCCAGGAATATTTAATATTGGTGATACATTAAGTGAAAAAAAATCAAATTTACAATACACTGGTATACCACAATTTGCTCCTGAACATTTTGTAAGAGTATCTACAAAGAATGCTCTTAAAAGAAAACAGTTCTTAAAAGGTCTTACACAATTATCAGAAGAAGGTACTATACAGATATACAAACAACCTAATTTTGGTATGGAAGAACTTATTGTAGGAGTCGTTGGAGTTCTTCAATTTGAAGTTTTAGAATATCGTCTAAAACAAGAATATGGTGTTGATATGATAATGAATACACTACCTTATCGTCACATACGTTGGATTGAACCTGATACTTTCAAATCGGATAAGCTTTCAATACCAATGGATACAATACTAGTTGAAGATAAAAATAGCAATCCAGTATTGTTATTTCAAAATGAATGGTCTATTAGACATCTAATTGAAAGAAATGAAAATTTAGTTTTAAGAGAAACTTCTTTATAAAAAATAAATATTAATGCCCCTACGTCTATTTTTAAACGTAGGGGGGAGATTTCCGATTTTCTTTTTTCTAACCACTCTTCTCTTTTAATGCATTAGTCTCATAAAATATATGTGAATCCAAATATTTTCTCATTTGTTTTTCCTCTCTTATATCATATGTATACCTTATCAAAATTTTAAGCTTTAGCTTCACTTTTTTCTAAATCTTCTTCTAGTATCTTAAAGGCTTTATCTAAAACTTCCTCAGGATACTTTTTTCTTAATGCATTTACAAACCATATAGCTTTAGCTGATTCTATTTTTTTTAGTTCCAGTGGATTTGTAGGAAAAATCTCCACAACTTTTATATCCATATATAATCCCCCTATGCCTTAATTGAGTTATTATATTAATCTATGAGGTTATAGACTTGTCTTGACACAACTAATTAAGTCTCAAATTTTCTCTATCAAAACGAAATCAATATTTTTTCATATGATGCAATAAAAATGTATTATTAACATTTAATGTATTCTTTACATCATATATTTATATATAAGTAAATAATAAAACACTATTAATACCTATACGTATTGAAAATACTACTATAATGGGTGCTCTGATAAATACATCTACTCTTTTGTGATATGAAGTTGAATACCAGAATATTACTTATTCAAGTCAATTTATACCAAAGTTTAAGGGGGTTAAACTTATGAAGGCTGCAATTTATTCAAGAAAATCAAAATTTACGGGCAAAGGTGAATCTATAGAAAATCAAATACAACTATGTATGGACTATGCTAAATCTGTTGGTATAAAAGATTTTTTAATATATGAAGATGAAGGCTTTAGTGGTGGTAATATAGATAGACCTCAGTTTAAAAAAATGATGCAAGATGCAAAAGCAAACAAATTTGATTATCTTGTGTGCTATAGATTGGATAGAATATCAAGAAATGTATCTGACTTCTCTACTCTAATAGAAAAATTAAATAAACTAGATATATCTTTTATATCTATCAAAGAGCAATTTGACACTTCTACTCCAATGGGAAGAGCTATGATGTTTATATCTAGTGTATTTGCACAGCTTGAAAGAGAAACAATAGCTGAACGTATAAAAGATAATATGTATGAACTTGCTCGTACTGGGAGATGGCTAGGTGGTAAAACCCCTCATGGATTTAGCAGTAAAAAAATTAAATACTTAGATGAAAACCTAAAAGAAAGAAGTATGTATCAGTTAGAAGTTAGTGATGATGAGATGGAAGTTGTTAAAATAGTTTATGCTAAGTATCTAGAACTTAGATCTTTATCTCAATTATACAAATATGTTTATCACAATGGAATAAAAGGTCCTCGTGGTGGTAAATTTGACCCTAGTTCATTATCTGGTATACTTAGAAGTCCTGTTTATGTAAAAGCTAATGATGTTGTTGTAGAATATCTTAGAAATAATAATATGGAAGTTATCGGTACTCCTGATAATGAATGTGGAATACTTACTTATGCTAAAAATACATCTACACCTATCGCAGCTATTGCTAAACATAAAGGAATTATAGATTCTACTACTTGGCTTGAAGTTCAAGGTTTACTTGATGCTAATCGTGATAAGAGTCCAAGAATTGCTACTGGTAAAGTTGCTTTATTATCAGGAATTTTAAAATGTTCTAAGTGTGGTTCTAATATGAGAATTACTTATAAAGGCAAACGAACTGATAAAGAATTAAAGTATTATTATGTATGTGGTACTAAAAAGAATCTTGGTGTTGATGCTTGTAATTGTAAAAATCTTAAAGGACCTTTAGTTGAAGCTATTGTTATTGAAAGAATTAAAAATTGTAATGTAGAATCTATTATAGATGCTTTTCATGAAAATAAGATTAAAGTTGATAATGCATCAAATAGTATTAATAGTGAGATTAATTTATTTAGGAATTTTATTAAGGATAAAGAAAAAATCATCAGTAATTTAGTTATAGAACTTGCTAAAAATACTGGTAGTGTTGCTTCTAATTATATTATCTCTCAGATTGAAAGTTTAAATAGTGAAATTGAAGAATTAAAAGTTAAGGTTAGAAACTTAGAAGATAACAATGCTGATATTAAAAATGCCAATGTTAATTTAGATATTGTTGTTAGTAATTTAGAAAAGTTTAACAATATGGTTGATGATGCTAATTTGGATAATAAGAAGTTATTGTTGTCTACTATTATTGATTCTATAGTTTGGGATAGTTCTAGCAACACTCTTAGCATTGTTTATATGGGTGCTGACATAGATGACTTAGTTTCGTTGTCTGATAGGTCGCACTTCTGTAGTGATGGCAGAAGCAATAAGCATATCAGATAAAGTTGCAATACTATCTAAAAGACCAGCTACTATAAAAAATATTTATGACATTGAACTTAATATGGATGGAACAAAAACGCCTCTCAAAACACGTAAAGTTCCCG
>NZ_JADGMM010000028.1:0-5632 GCF_020662275.1 Clostridioides sp. ES-S-0006-03 | reverse complement strand
ATGTGGTTACAATAGCAGAGAGGATACACCTGTTCCCATTCCGAACACAGAAGTTAAGCTCTCTAGCGCTGATGGTACTTGGTGGGAAACTGCCTGGGAGAGTAGGACGTAGCCACGTAATTTTTTTATTTGTTATATTGAGTTAAAATTTAAAATAAAATTCTAGCTTAATATAACAAATAAAATAAAAACCTATTGGTATGAAAATCAATAGGTTTTTATTTTATTTAAGTTTTTAATTACGATGTTAAATATATTATATAGATACACAATCTATTAATTTATCATCTAATATCTTATATTTAAAAATTGTTTGATTAAAATTATTATGCCATTATCTTAGATACAAATTCTTTTAATTTATCTAATCCAGCCAAGAAAGTATTCTCATTACAAGCATAAGATATACGAATATATTTATCCATACCAAATGCTATGCCAGGAACAACTGCTACATTGTATTCTTCTAAAAACTGATTACAAAATTCTATAGAAAAACTATCTTTATATTTAAAGTTTTCAGCTATCTTAGAAAGGTCTATAAAAGCATAAAACGCACCATCTGGATTTACGTAATCTACATTTTCGATAGAATCTAATTTAGATGTGATTAAATCTCTTCTAGATTTATATGTTTCCACCATATCATCTATATCAGTTGAACAATCTTTTAAGGCTCCATATGCTATGTATTGTGATGTTAAGCTTGGATGTGATATAAGATGTCCTTGTATGGAACTCATTGCTTTAGCTATGGTTTTATTAGAAGCAGTATAGCCTAATCTTAATCCAGTCATAGCAGCTGATTTAGAAAAACCATTTATAGTTATAGTTATATCTTTTGCTTCTTCGTTTAATGAAGCAACTGATGTGAAATTTCCAGTGTAACATATTTTTTCATATATTTCATCTGCCAAAATATATATTTTGTTCTGTATACACACTTTTACGATTTCAATTAGCTCATCTCTTGTATAGACACTACCAGTAGGATTTGAAGGATTATTTATTACAAGAATCTTTGTTTTGCTTGTTATAGATTTTTCAAGTTCTTCTTTTGTTAATTTGAATCCATTTTCTTTTCTGGTATCAATAAAAATTGGAACAGCATTAACTAATTTAACCATTTCAGGGTAACTAACCCAATATGGTTTTGGCAATAACACTTCATCTCCCTCATCTGTTAACGCTAGTAAAGTGTTTGTTATAGAATTTTTAGCTCCACTTGATATAACTATTTCATCTATTGAATATTTACAGTTATTTTCTTCAATAAGTTTTTTACAGATTTCTTCTCTAAGTATTTTCAATCCAGGAACTAAATCATATTTAGTACAATCTTTATTTAAAGAGTCAATTCCGTAAGATTTTGCAACATTAGGTACATTAAAATCAGGTTCTCCTATACTAAGGTTGATTACTTTAATTCCGTCACTTTCCATTTCTTTAACTTTTGAACTAATACCTATTGTATAGGATGGAGTTATAAAGTTTAGTCTTTTTGATAACATAAAATGCCCCCTTTTAAATTATTATTTATATTATACGACAAATTTGAAAAATGTACATAAGGAAATTTGTAGATATATACATTAATACATATGAAAATGAGTATTTTTTGCCTAAAATTAGTGTAAAAAAAAGAGAAAAAAGTTTTGACTTCCAAAGTTGTTACAAACGCTGATGTTCAAAATATCTACATAGTATTTGCAATGATTTGCGTTAGTTTGACTATTATGTACAAATTTGGTAATCTTAATATAGTAATTATTAAGATAATCCCTTTAACTTAGTTGAAGGGGATTTTTTTAGACTTAATATACTACATATAGTGGTATGTAGATTAATAAAATACAATATATAGTAATAGGGGGTTTTTTTAATTGGTTGAGTTTGTAAAAAAGAGAGATGGAAGAGTGATTCCATTTAATGAAGATAGAATAACAAGGGCTATATTTTTAGCAGCAACAAATGTTGCAGAAAGAGAAGGTATTGTACCTGATTATAAGTTATCTGAGCAACTAACTCAGGAAGTAATAAAGTTGATAAATCATAAATATTCTGAATCAGTTCCAAGTGTTGAAGACATACAAAATTCTGTAGTTAAGGTTCTTATAGAAACAGGTCATGCAAAAACTAGTGAAGAGTACATAGTATATAGAACTGAAAGAAGTAGAATAAGAAATTCAAAAACACGATTAATGAAGGCAATAGAAGAAATTACCTTTGAGGATGCAGAAGATGCTGATATAAAAAGAGAAAATGCAAATATCAATGGTAATACAGCTATGGGAACAATGTTACAATATGGAAGTACTGTATCCAAAGAATTTTGCAAGACTCATATATTAAAGCCAGAACATTCTTTCGCACATGATAATGGAGATATACATATACATGACATGGACTTTTTAAATATGGGGACATTAACTTGTTGCCAGATAGATGTTAAAAAACTATTTGAGGATGGTTTTTCAACTGGTCATGGTTTCTTAAGAGAACCACAAGATATAATGAGTTATGGAGCTCTAGCCGCAATTGCGATACAAAGTAATCAAAATGATCAACATGGAGGTCAAAGCATACCATTTTTCGATTATGGTTTGTCTGAAGGTGTGTATAAGACATTTAAAAAATTCTACATAGGAAACTTAGCTAAAGCATTAAAATTATTTAAAGGAATTGAAAATAATGAAGCAATAAAGGACATAGTATATAGAACAGAGAAAGAAACAAATAAAAAAGTTGGTCTTAAAAAAGATGAATTGTATTTAAACTCTGAAAAAGAAAAACTAAAAGAAATGTTTAATATTGATGAAGAACTTATAAAGAACATGCAAAACTTTGCATTTGAAGAGTCATATAAAGAAACTGATAAAAAAACATATCAATCTATGGAAGCATTTATACATAACTTAAATACAATGCATTCTAGAGCAGGTGCACAAGTACCATTTTCAAGTGTAAATTTTGGAACAGATATTTCAGAAGAAGGAAGAATGGTAACTAAGAATCTATTATTATCACAAGAAAGAGGTTTAGGTAATGGAGAGACCCCAATTTTCCCAATATTGATATTTAAAGTTAAAGAAGGTGTAAATTTAAATCCTGAAGATCCTAATTATGATTTATTTAAGTTATCATGCAGGGTATCAGCTAAAAGATTATTTCCTAACTTTAGCTTTTTAGATGCTCCTTTTAATGCTAAATATTATAAAGCAGGAGATCCAGATACAGAAGCTACATATATGGGTTGTAGAACAAGAGTACTTAGTAATGTATGTGGGCCAGAAACAGTTAGTGGCAGAGGAAATATATCTTTTACTACTGTCAATCTTCCAAGATTAGGTATAAAGCATGGAATTATAAAAAATGAGAAAACTAATTTAGATGAATTTTTTAAAGAACTAGATGAGAAAATAGACTTAATTATAGAACAATTATTAGAGCGTCTTGAAGTTCAAGGAAATAAAAAAATGAAAAACTTTCCGTTTTTAATGGGGCAAGGCGTATGGAAAGATTCTGATGATTTGGGCCCAGAAGATACATTAAAAGAAGTAATAAAGCAAGGAACATTGACTATTGGGTTTATAGGTTTAGCAGAATGCCTTATTGCTCTTACAGGTAAACATCATGGAGAAAGCAAGGAAGCTCAAGAATTAGGACTAAAAATAGTGTCATATATGAGACATAAAATGGATGAAGCTACAGACAAATATAAATTAAATTTCTCTTTAATGGGTACTCCAGCAGAAGGTCTTTCAGGAAGATTTACTAAAATAGATAAGAAAGTATATGGAGAAATTAAAGGTATTACAGATAAAGAGTATTATACTAATTCATTCCATGTTCCAGTTTATTATAATATAAGTGCATATGACAAAATTGAGATAGAAGCTCCATATCATGAATTTACTAATGCAGGTCATATAACATATGTAGAACTAGATGGAGATCCATCTGATAACTTAGAAGCTTTTGAAACTATCATAAAAGCAATGAAAGATTTGGGCATAGGATACGGAAGTATAAATCATCCTGTAGATAGAGATCCTATATGTGGTTTCTCGGGAGTAATAGCAAGTAATATATGTCCTGTATGTGGAAGAAATGAAGACGAAAGTGATATTAAATTTGAAAGAATCAGACGAATAACAGGATATTTAGTTGGTACAGTTGATAGATTTAATAATGCCAAAAAAGCGGAAGTTAAAGATAGGGTAAAACATAGATAGTTTTATTTGGAGGAATAAGTTATGAAGATAAGAATGTCATCTACTATAAGTCATGACAGTATAGTTGATGGACCAGGGTTAAGAATGGTAATATGGACTCAAGGATGTGTTCATAATTGTAAAGGATGTCATAATCCTCAAACACATAATTTATGTGGTGGATTTTATATGGATACAAAAGAAATTATAAATAAGATAAAGTCACTAAAATTACAAAAAGGTATTACACTATCAGGTGGAGAGCCATTTTTACAGCCAGAACCATTAGAAGAAATAGCAAAAGAAGCCAAAAAGACTGGCTTAGATGTATGGTCCTATACAGGATTTACATTTGAACAACTACTAGATAAAAAAAATAGTGCATATTTTAAAAACTTGAACCTATTAAAGCAGATTGATGTTTTAGTAGATGGAAGATTTGTAGATGAAAAAAAAGATATAAGTTTAAAATTTAGAGGTTCATCAAATCAAAGAATAATTGATGTTCAGAAGAGCTTAAAGTATAAAAAAGTATTTTTAATTGAGCAGTATATGAAGGATGATTTATCTATAGCAGAATAGAACATAAATAGACGAAAGTAAATGTAAAAACATATTTACTTTCGTCTATTTTTATGTAAAAAGTTTTTCTTTAATTATGTATTATATAAAATGTATTTATATTAGACTGACTATTGTAGCTTTTATAGCTTTAGTTTTATAATATATTAGTTTGTTTTGATTTATATTCTTTTAAAAGAAAGTTTTACAAATTGTTTAATTGATACTCGGCTATGAAACTAAAGTATTTAATTTGATTATGAAAGTTTTTAGTTAATATATAAATTTACAAAGTAAAGTAGTAAGGGGTTGATAAATACTTTAATAAAATTATATGCTCATGTACTATTATCACTACTAATATCATTATTAATGCTTTTGAGAGGAAATAATGCTGCTATTAAAGTAAGCATTTTCAACCAATGTTTTCAAGTTGTAAACATATTGTATCATATAGATAAATGGACTAATGAGAAGTGATTATACATATGGATTTATCTTTATTCAAAAAATAATAAATTATGTAATATGTGGATAAATATGTTTATAATGTGGATAATATTTAATGTAATAAGTTAAAACAATATGAATCAGTTGTTTATAATGTGGATAATATTATAATAGAGAGGTAAAGTGATAATTTAAAAATAAAAAAAGTAAAAAAAGTTGTTGACTCTAAAAGAAAAAGTTGGTATAGTAATACTTGTCCTCAAGAAAAGGACATAAACATAAAGAACTTTGAAAATTAAACAGTAGGTTAATTTATAAACAAGAAACAAACCATAAAGCCAGATATTTAGATAACAATAGTATCTGAGCCTGATAAACTTTTATTTGAGAGTTTGATCCTGGCTCAG
>NZ_JADGMM010000027.1:0-5958 GCF_020662275.1 Clostridioides sp. ES-S-0006-03 | reverse complement strand
CTATGCCTAATACAATGTTTATATAATTTTTTAAATTCATAGAATCACTCCTTATTATTATTTAAACATTTTATTATGCTAAATTTCACAGAGTTTTATTAATGAAAAAATAGGCAGCTTAAAAAAGTCACCTTATAACAGGTGACTTAATTTTTATATGTAAATTAATAATTATGATATTATTTATAAATGTGCAACATAAGCTAATCTTTCCCAAGTTCTTGCCCCAACAATACCATCTACACCTAAACCATTACTTGATTGGAAACTTCTGACTCTTGTATATGTTTCATTTCCAAATTGACTATCAACGCCTATAGAATAACCACAGGCTTTAAGTAATATTTGTACTAGATGTACAGGATTACCACTTTCTATTTTATTATATCCTACTAGAGTTGATGTTTTAACAGTATAATTTTTTGCACCAGTTACTTTAAAATATGTACCATAAAAAAATATGTCAAAACCATCTTGACTACCTTTATAATTTTTTAATCCATAGCTTTGCATTTCATCAACTGGTATAAATATTTCAGCTTTAGGTGATGGAGTTATACCCATTTCTTCACATTTAGCCTTATATTCTTCTTTGATTTGTTTTGGAGCATTATCATAAGTAAAGGTATAACCTTCAATATGAATTGTCCATAATGGCTTGTCTGTTTCTGTATAAGTGGAATTTGTTTCAGTATCTGCGAATACAATACCACTTGTTAATGCAAATAAACAACATAGCACTATTAATATTTTTTTAACTTTTTTTAACATAAAAACCCTCCTTGAATATTATTTAATTATTCCATTGTGGAATAGTTTAAACATCAACATGAATTTTGTAAACTGAGTCTTTCAGTGGAAATTTTTTATATATTGAACGGTCTGGTGATTTATAAGAAATAGAGTCAAAAGTTAAATATGTGAGAGAAGACAACAAACATAATATTAAAGCTATTATTATGCCTTTTCTGTTTTTGGTAATAAACATATTATGTAATCTTTTTTCAAACCCTTTAATTCTATATAAACCAGTAGAAAATTCATTATGTATATTTGTATTTCTTTCGATTGAGTTTACAACAGTCATAGCATAACTTTGTCTATCTTCAAGACCATAATCCTTTAAAACTGTTTCATCACAGTGCATTTCACAAATATTTTCTACAACTCTATCTAATAGATATACAAGTGGATTGAACCAATAAACACATTTTAAAAATAAGATTAAGTATCTAATATATAAATCTTTGCTTTTATAATGAGTCAATTCATGTCTTAAAATCCAGTTTAATTCTTCTAAAGAATAATCATGTGGAGGTAAAAGAATATATTTTTCAAATAATCCAAAACAAGAAGGATTTGCAACTTCATAAGTGTATTTTAGTTTTATATTTCCTTTTATTTTAAATTCATTTAATAAATCACCATAAAGATTTTTTACTTCTATTTCTTCAATATCATATGATAAATCAACTATTAGGCTTTTAAATTTCAAATATCTTTTAATTATTCTGATAAAAAGTAATAATGCAATAGCACTCCAAATAAATATAATAATATTTTCATTGATTGGAAAGTTATCTATATTTGAATTATCAAGTAAACTTTTAGTGTCTAATTTATTTGTTGTATATGTGTATGTAAAAGGTATAACTAATTTAGCTATAGCAATTAGCCAAATATAATAATTAAGTCTTTTACTAAAACCTTTAAGTAAAGTCAAATTCAAAATTATCAAAATACAAATAATTAAACTGCTTATGATTGTTGAACGAATTAGAGTCTGTAAAATTAAATTAACCATATAATCTACCCATTTTATTTTTTATTTTGCATATCTTTAATAAAGTTTTTAAATGTTTTTATTTCTTCTTTGCTAAATTCTTTTTTACTCATTGATTGAAGTAAGCTTGTTACAGATTCATTATGTATATTTTTTAAAAAATCAAAAGTTTCATATTGTAAGTAGCTTTCCTTGTCAACCAAAACAGTATATGTTGTATACGTTGAATGCTTTTTAGCAGATAAAAAATTTCTTTTTACTAATCTTGATAAGAGTGTAAGTGTTGTGGTCTGCTTCCACTCATGACTCATTATAGAAACTATGTCCTGTGATGTCAATACCTTGTCAGATTGCCAAAATAGCTTCATTATCTTCAATTCAGAAGGTGGTATTTTTTTTAACATAATTAATTCCCCCAGTGCTTTTTTAATTTTACTTTCATTCTATAAAAATAGAGTGCAAGAGTCAAATTAGTATAAACATTTTATTCTACAAGCATAGAATAAAATGTTTAAAAGTTCTCTACATAGGTAGAATACAAGGTTTAAATATTTTTAGTTTATTAAAAAATATATGTATTTGTGATTGAGTAAAAACAAGCATAAAAATAAAAAAAAGTAATATTTACTGACCTACAACTGACAAAATGACTAAAATAAATAATATGAAAGTGTATAAAAATATTGCAATACCTATATTTTATAAAAAAATGGCATAAAATAAAATCTTTTATGTCCTTTTTTACTGACATGTAAAAAAGTCTTGTAAGTATTGAAATTACTAGTTTGCATAGGTTTTGCATGAAGAATTGTCGTTTTGTAAAAAAGGTTACTGAAATTTATAAAAATAATTATTAATTGACATGAATTATCATAAAAAAAGGCATCTATTTCCATGAAAAAAAAATTTTCGTCTGCATGTAAAAATAGCTATAGTAATACGTACAAATGTTCTATATTTATAGAGTTATTTGTATGTAAATTATATTTTAGATAGTATATTTAATAGCTTAATAAACAGGATTTAAAACAAGGGGGGTGTATGTAGGAAATGTAGAACAAGTGTAAGATTTATTTTGTCTTAGTGCTTTCACTTCCACATCATGTAAAAAGCATAGAAATATAACAAGTTAAGTACCCCTTAATATATGACTTATAACTTTAATTTTTTGATTTTACAATTATGTTTTTAAGCTATAAATATAGTATTAATTGTTAGGTTATAATCTAATTTCGTTAAGAGGGGGAGAGGGATGATAGATAGAGTAAATTTGTATAAAAAAATAGAGTTAGATTGTAGTATATTTAGTTTAAAACTAAAGAAGAACTATAGTGAATATGTAGACTATCAAACAGGAGAAATAAAAAAAGAAATTACATCCTATAGTTATTATTTAAATGGAATTAGGTTTTTATATGCAATAAAGTCTAAAAAGATATACTTATATGGTAGGCTGATAATGCTATTGAAAGACTCAAATCATGTATATAACTTAGATGATGTATACCTACAAAGAGAAGAAATAAGAGATAAAGCTAATAGTAAGCTTAAAGAGTTGTTTAATGCTGATGTAGATATATTAGATTTTAATGTTTCTAGTATTGAAGTAAATTTTAATGTTTACAATGTAAATGCAAATTTATATATAGAATTATTTAATCAAGTAATAAAAGACAGGCAAGATAAAAGATATGTGAACTATGTAGACACTAATAAACTTGCTAAAAATACAAGTGTATATATAAAGTCAAAGCATAATTTTAAGAGCAATAGAAATAAAACATATACACTAAATTTTTATAATAAGCTAGACCAATTATACAATCTAAGGGTAAAAGCAAATGAAGCTAGAGGCAATAGAATTAATATATCTGAAAATGATTTAAAACTAGCAGAAAATACTTTAAGATTAGAGGTTAAGTGTGGTACATATGAACTGACTAAGTATGGTAAAGACTTTAGAACTTACTTCAATGACATATTTTTATGTAGAGATATAGTTTTAACTAAGTATAAACGTTTCATCTGTAGCACTAGACTAGATTTCTATGATTATTTTGAAACTAAAAAAATAGTACAAGAAACAAATAAATTAAAGACTAATAGTAAAAAGAAGCTATTGCAATACTTAGAACTAAGATATGCTAAAAAGAAAAAGTATAGCAAAGAAGAATTAAAGAAATATTTCAAGATGTTAGAGTTTCTAAACATAGCCCCTGCACTCATTCCTACGATTTACAAAATAAACAAATTACAGAGTCCAATCAAACTGCTAGACAAAAAAATAGAAAATTTAATGGAAAATGCTAGTAAATTCTGATAACTAGAATTATAATTAACTTATATTAAAAAAATTGAATATAAAAAAAGACTACTATCTCTATGAAGTTTGCAGACTTCATATGAGTTAATACCAACTACAACGAATAGTTAAGTAAATAGTAATCTTTTACTATAAGTTACATACTAAATGTTTTGGAAGAACATAGAGTATATAAAATATAGATGTTATCATTCTTGATATACATAAATTATAAGAGATGCAAGTCAAAAAATCAAGATAATAACGATAAAAGATAATTACAAGCTTTGTTCAAGATAGTTGGACAAGGCTTTTTTAATGCAGAGATGCAAAAAGTTTTATAAGGAAGTGTGTTTGACTTAGAGCAAACCGAATGGCTCGACAGAGTACAGGGGTAGCCGACTAAACACTTGGATTGAGTTTCAACACCATATAAATATGTCTGATACCATATTAAAGGGGTGAGAGTGGCGACTAGATGCCACAAACAATAAAAGCTAGGGGTGGCAACACTTAGTGGAAATACTCAAATATACTGTCTATTGTCGGGGTGTTGGTAGACTGTGTTAAATCACGAAGTAGAGTATTTACTTGTATCAGTCCAACGTTGTGTGGTCGTAACACACCAATCCTATTGGGTTTGAATGATATGGAAAGTAACCACGGACAGTAGTTCGTGGGTAACTGCGTCCAATTACAAAGCCTTTAGGTTTGCATTAAAAGAATAAATAATCAATAAGATTTAAAAACATGTATAACAAAATTCTAAATATGACAAGTTCCTTCTGACTTGGCATATTTAGAATGCGTTAGTAACAACTGAAAACCGTAGGTTGAAGGCGTAAGTAACCGTTAGGTTATAATGTTATGTAACATATGTAATTAGTATTTAAAGTAATAACTAGTTAAAACTAGATACTAAACTGGTGTAACAATCGTTTTGGTGAGTTTCGCTAAGGATTATATATTGTTAAAAGATAGAGGAAATTTTATATTAGAAAATATGTGTTTTTGGTGGTCTGATAGTGGTCTAAATGTGTATTTTTGAGTGATTTTATGACCCCAAAAAAATGACCTATAAAATAGATAGTATTTTGATTTTAACCAAAGAGTTTTACTAGGCTTTGCCTAGTTTTCCATGTTCATGAAATAAATGAAATTTATGTAATATGGGGTCAAAAACTCCTTATGCTCTTTTTTAAAAAAATGACTTTACAAAACAAACAAATAAGTGCTTGTAAAAATAAATAAATGTTGAAGTACAAAAATAAAGCTGTAAGGGCTTAGAGAGTCGCACAGAGCCTTAAATATATATTCTGAACTGTAAAGATATGTAATTAAAATATTTATTTTATCTTAACTGAAATGAGATAGGTTTTATGAAAAAACTAAAAAATTATTATTTTATTACATCTAAAATTTGGAAGCTGAATACTTTTAACATGAAAAAAGCTTACTGTATTTAAACAATAAGCTTTTTTATATGTAATGAAATATTATTTTTAAAATTTTAGATTTAGTAAGTTAAATTAGAATGTTTTTAATATATTATTTTTATTAAACTTATTATTAGTGAAATTGCTCCACATAGGTTAATTGCAGTAAAGTAAAAATTATGATTTTTTAAAGTATTAATAGTTAAAATTATGAAACAAAAAATAAGTATTATATGTAAAGGTATAGACATGTTAAGTGATTGATTCATATATACATACTTTAGAAACATGAGTATTAATGCAATTAGAGCTATGCCTAATACAATGTTTATATAATTTTTTAAATTCATAGAATCACTCCTTATTATTATTTAAACATTTTATTATGCTAAATTTCACAGAGTTTTATTAATGAAAAAATAGGCAGCTTAAAAAAG
>NZ_JADGMM010000026.1:0-7580 GCF_020662275.1 Clostridioides sp. ES-S-0006-03 | reverse complement strand
GTTTAGAACCATATCTGACATTCAAAAGAGATGAAAATACTACTTTGTAACCAAAGCCTAAGATAGGTGAAAACAAAATAATAGATAATAAAAAACTACATATAAAGAGTAGTATTTATTTCATTACATACTACTCTTTATATGTTATTGGTATTACTGGTCTTCATGTAATTTCAAATGAACCATTAATTCAAAAGAATCTAGTTTTTGTTCTTTAGATTTGTAATAAACTGCTTTATCAATTACAGATTTTAGGAGTTTATTTTTTCCAAGTAAATCTGAATCGTGGTAAAGTGATAGTACAGTTTTAATATCTTCTATCATTTTAGCATTATCTTTTTTAACAGTATTTAATTTATTTTTTACTGTCTTGATTGAATCTTTAATTTCCTCAGTTCTTGAACTTATATTATTAGACCTTTCAATAAATGTATCTTCATCATATATTCCTCGCTCCAATAAATCATATAACTTATTTTTTTGCTTACTCAATTCTTTTAATTCAGTTTCTAAGCTTTTTAATACTCGCTTTTGAAATTCTATATTGCTGTCTTTATTATTTTTATCTAAGTCTATATCAGATGCTTTTAATTGATATTTTTTTACAGTGTCTTCCAAAGATTTTAAAATGGCAGCTTCAATAAATTCAAAGCGAGAACTTTTATTACAACCAGGATGATAACAAATTATATAGTCGTGGTCTGCATATGGTCTATGTACTAATGGTCTACCACAGTTTTTGCAAATTATTATTCCTGCAAGTGGATTTTTTATTTGATTACCATAGCTGATGTGACCATTTTTTTTGAGTATAGTTTGAGCCTTTTTCCATGTTAATTCACTTATTAAAGGTTCATGCTTTCCTTTTGCCTCAATCCATTCATCTTTAGGTCTTAGCTTAACTGTTTTTATTTTGTTTGGATTTTTAGATTTTTTATAGTCCTTTTTTTGCCATTGAATATATCCACAATAAACTTTATTTTTTATTATATTTGTGATTGCAGAGTTATACCAGTTAGCACCTGTAGCAGTTTTAATGCCCAAGTTATTTAGATATTTTGATATTTTACTACAACCCATATCCTCATTAATATATAAGTCAAAGATAGTCCTAACTACATCAGCATCATTATTTGGTATAAGTATTCTTTCTTTTCTGCCTGTTGTTACAGCATCATATCCAAATGGAGCAGAAGTTCCTATGAAATTACCTTCTTCAACTGATTTTATTCTTCCTCTTTGCATACGTCTAGATATAAGTTTTAGCTCTTTTCTTGCCATAAAGGCTTCAAATTCTGAATATTCTTCATCAAATTCATCTGTTAGGTCATATGTTTTTCTAGGTGTTATAATTTTGGTTTTACTTTCTTTAAAAGTTTCTAATATTATACCTTGGTCTTTCATATCCCCACGACCAAGTCTGTCTAAGTCCATAACTAAGACGGAATCGTATTTATTTTCTTCAACTTCCTTTAGGAGTTCAATCATTTTAGGTCTATGTATTATACTTTCACCAGAAACTAGCTCTTCTTTTATCTCAGATACATCCAAGTTTTGTTCTTTTGCTAGTTTTAGTAGGGTTGATTTATGTCTACTTAAAGTTTCAAATTCTCCTTGTTTTTCTGCCTCTTCATCAGCACGAGATTTTCTTAAGTATATAGCAACACTCATATAAATAATCACACTCCTTGAATATATTATATATTATATTAAGTATATAAGGGTATAATTTATGATAATTAAAACTTGATATAATTGTAAAAATAGTATGAAAATTTCGCATGAATCGACAGCATTCAGTAGGTAAATATAGTATAATTCAATTGAAAACAATTTTTAAGGGGGAATTATATGTGTAATTTCAAAAAAATACTAGGCTTGTTTATGATAATTATGTTATCAGTTTCTGTGGTAGCATGCTCTAGTGGGGGAGATTCAAAAGATGAAAGCAAAGGTAAGGACAAGCAATTTATCGAGGATTTAGGAAAAGGTTTAAAAAAAAGATGGGATTTGGCATCTAAAGAAGAAGCTGGAACATTAAACTTAGAGCAGAATGAAGCTTATGAAAAATTTGTAGAAGCAGAAATGGATGCTGTATCAAAATATAAAGATGCTGAGTTTGACAGCCCAGAACTTGGTAAATTGGCAAAAGATTATATAAAAGCTCTTGAAGATTCAAAGGAAGCCATAAAATATTATTCAAACGACCCATTGAAGTTTTCAGAACTTTGGGAAAAGCCTTATAATGAGAGAAGTACAATATTGTTGACTTTAGTTGACAAGTTTGGTTTGAAAGTAGATGAAAAAGAGTTTAAGGTATTAAAAGACAATGCACAAGTTGTAAATGAAGAAAACGATTCAAAAGAAAAAATTGATGCTATGGTAAAAGGTATAAAATTTGAAAAAGTAAAAGATGAATATGATTGGAAGACTTATCAAGCTACTGTAGAAAATACAGGTGATTTAGATCTTCAAGACTTTTACTTAGATATAAATTTAATAGACAAAGATGGTGTAATAATTGAGACACAAACATCAACATCAGTAAATGGAACTTGGAAGAAAGGTCAAAAAGTTAGACTTGAGTTTAATACAGATAAGGATTTTGAAAAAATAGAGTGGACGCCTCATTATTCTGCAAACAATTATAGTATAACTGAATAGATAATTTATATCTAAAAATATATAGAAAGTATTAGCTAATTTAAGAGGATAGATTTTTAGTCTATTTTTAGTAAGACTATATAACTATTTTATATTAATTCAGCTACATGAAAAGGATGTATAATAATCAATGTTAATTTAGTTAATATTTATATTAAGTAATAATTTTCCTAATTTATGACAACTTTTTTCTATAAAGTGTTATATAATTTAAGTGAAAATATTTAGGAGGGGAAGATATTATGAAAATTAAAAAATTATTAACAATAGGGTTATCTTTATCTATGTTTATTGCTAGTTGCCCTATATCTGCAAATGCACTTGATAAGATTGATACAATTAAAGGTGTAGATAAATATGAAACTGCTGGACTTATCGCAGATAAGCAAAACTATACAACAGCTATACTGATTAATGCAGATAGTACAATGGCAGATGGATTATCTGCAAGTGGGCTTGCAGGTAGTACAAATGCACCTATTCTTTTAACTAAGAAAAATAGTATACCAAATGCTACACTTAAAAGAGTAGAAAAGGCAAAAAAAGTATATATAATCGGAGGAGAAAACTCTATTGATAAAGCAACAGAAACTGTTCTAAAAGATAAAGGGATAGAGATTAAAAGACTTCAAGGTAGTGATAGAATTAAGACAAGCTATGATGTTGCAAAAGAAATAAATTCAATTAACAAAGTAAATAAAGTAATATTGACTAATGCTTTTAAAGGAGAACCTGATGCAATGAGTGCTGCACCTGTAGCTGTTAGAGATAAAGCAGCTATAGTATTAACTGATGGAAAAAGTGTATCATTTAATACAACTGGTGTGGAAAGTTATGTAATAGGTGGCAATTCATCAATGAATGACAAACTAGTTAATGATACTAATTCAACTAGATTGGGCGGGACTGATAGATATGATACTAATGAAAAAATAATAAATAAATTTTATAGTGGAGTAAAAGAATTTTATATAGCAAGTGGTACTGATTTAGTGTATGCGCTTGTTGGCTCTACTATTGCTAAAAATAATGCTATTGTGTTAGTTGATAATGATAGTAATAAAAGTGTATTGAAAAGTACAACTAAATTAACTGCTATAGGAAATTTGAGTGATAGTATATTACAACAGTGTTTAAATGTGACAAAAAATATAGGAGATTCTAATACTGGAAGACAATATAAAGTAGAAGATGCTGCTAATGCAGTAAAAAAATTGTTAGGTGTAAATAAGTTTTACTATGAACCTAATTATTCAGAAGATGAAGATTTAATATTTATACTAGATAAAAACTTTGCTTTTTCAGGAAAAGAGTACTATGCATTTGCTTATATCAAACAAGGCGCAGAGGGTGATGTTAGATATTGTGTAGAAAAAAATGATATGAGTAAAGTTTATACATATGATGTTAATGGTAATATGAAAGTATGTAATCCTGATGATTATAAAAATAAAGAAAGTATAACAGAGGAACAAGCAAAACAGATAGCATTAAAAGAATGTGCGAAGAGACATAAAATCAATATCAATAACTTAATAGTTGATATGATAGATTTTAGAGATGATATATATAGTGGTAATGTTTATGCTGTTAAAATCAATTCAAAAAATAGCAATGGAACTTTTGGCTGGTTTTTTATAGATATAAAAACTGGAAAAATTTATAACTAAAATTAGAATATCTAAGTGTACATTTTTTATTAGATAGATTACCAAATTATGTTATAATATTTTTAGCAAGAAGATGTAATCTACAATTTATAGAGTGGAGTTCATACAAACAAAAGATTATCCTCCCAACAAAAATGGAGGGAGGTGATTATGTATGGATAATTTTTTACTGAGCATATTAGCTAGTATTTTAGCTAGCTATATAGTTTACTTAATAAGTAAGTTATTTAGAAAATGTAAAAAACCACTCAAAGCTGGCACTAAGAGTGGTTGGGAGTTTGATTTAAAAATCAAATTCCATAAATTCAAATAATATCATTTATGATGAACTCCACTCTACTGCTAAATAGATTGTAGTTCTTCTTGCTTTTATTATATCACAAGTTGGTATAAATATTCAAAAATAATAATTTTATATTTATTAATTAGAGAAGGATAGAGTAGGTTAAACTACTCTATTTTTATTTATGAACTACACTTTACATTGATTTTATTATATTCAATTTTTTAATATAGAATTTTAAAATTAAATACATCTTAAAATATTAAGTATAAGACAAGTTTATAGCCTCATATTTTATAATAAGGGGTGATATTGTGAAAATACTACAACAATTTAAACCATTTAAATATGATGCTGAAAAAGATATAGAATATGATGAGAAAATCATAGCTAATCAAAATACAGAAGTTTATATAATATATCCACGTATCTCTGATGAAGAAAACAAAAGAAGATGGAATGAACTTGATGCTGTAGCTAAAGAAATAGCTATTAATATAGCAATGAAAAAAGCTGAGACAGTTGAAAGTTAAAAAAATAGAGAAGTTGCTAATACTTAGCACTTCGCTGTAAAGAAATTGGACAAGTATTTTCATAGAGTTTTGATAACATTTTTGTAAAGTATATAATACCTAATAATTAGAGCCTTAGTTATTCAGTTAAAAAATAGTTCATTGGAGTTCAAGGTTTTAGAAGTTAGGTAGCAATAATATTTATGTAACATCATCAATAAATTATGAAAAAGAGTGTAAGAAAACAAAAAAGATAAATCATATCTATGAAGATTCACCTTTTTATATGAGAAAATCATCATCCTAATTTTGAATCAATATCTTTAAACTGGATAGTAATTTATTATCACTGTTTTCAATGTTTTTTTTCCTTGATTATGGTATGTATGTGTTGATTCGGCTGAAAAACAGATAGAGTCATTTTCTTTAAGTTGATAAACAGAATCATTTACTTCTAATCCTAACTGACCTTCTAGAATCATAATATATTCTTGAGATTTTTCAGAATGACCAATAGATGTATAACTGTGACCTTCCTCTAATTCCATTTGAAATAATTCAAAATTTCTAGTTGGTGTATTAGGATAATAACAATAAAGACGATAGTCTTCACTTTCTGAAATTTGAACATCTATGTCAGATTTTGAAACAATAAAAGTTTTATCTTGTGGTTGGTCAAGTATTGCAGTGTATGGTACATTTAGTCCATTTGCAATCTTCCAAATTGTGTTTACTGTAGGATTAGAATCACCCTTTTCAATTTGTGATAGCATTACTTTACTTACACCAGATAATTCAGCAAGTTGACCTAAACTTAAATTACGTTCATTACGTAATCGATTTAAATTTTTTGCAATAATAGTATTAATACTCATATGTACTCCTTAAATTGTAAATTATTGACAAATATAATTTACGAATGTATAATTTATTTAACATTATTTCTAATTTATGAATGCATAATATATTAAATGTTAAATATACTGTACATCCGTAATATACATTATAATGTATAAATAATTGTTTTTCAACAGATGATAGTTAATCGATTAAGGGGGAATTGTGATGCATGTACTTAATAATGTTACAGAAGCAATAGGAAATACTCCAATGTTACACTTATCTAAAATAGTGAAGGAATTTGGAGTAGATGGTAATATTTATGCAAAGATGGAGTATTTAAATCCAGGATTTAGTAAAAAGGACCGTGTAGCATTACAAATGATTACAGAAGCAGAAAATGCAGGGCTATTAGTTCCTGGACAAGCAGTTGTAGAATTGACAAGTGGAAATACAGGTACAGGATTGGCAATAGCTTGTGCATGTAAGGGCTATAAGTTTATTGCATGCATGTCAAAAGGGAATTCTATGGAAAGAGCAAGAATGATGAAAGCTTTAGGAGCAGAAGTAGTTCTTGTAGACCAAATGCCTAATTCAGTTCATGGACAAGTTTCTGGCGAAGATTTAGCACTTGTAGAAGTTGAGGCTCAAAAAATTGCAAAAGAAAGAAATGCATTTAGAGCAGATCAATTTAATTTAGAAGCTTGTAATCATGCACATGAATATTATACAGCAGAAGAAATGTGGAAACAATTAGATGGGAATATTGATGTATTTGTAGATTTCCTTGGAAGTGGTAGTACTTTTGCTGGTTGTTCGAAAACACTTAAAAAGCACAATTCTTCTATTAAATGCTATGTGGTTGAACCTTCAACAGCAGCAATTTATTCAGGCAAAGAAATAACTGATCAAGGGCATAAAATACAAGGTGGAGGTTATTCTATGGATTTACCATTAGTAGATAAGAAGCTTATTGATGGTTATATTCAGGTAACAGATGATGAAGCAACTAATGTAGCAAGAAAATTGGCTAAATTAGAAGGCGTATTTGCAGGTTTTTCTTCTGGAGCAAATGTATGTGCAGCAATTAAATTATTAGAGAGTTCAGAAAAAGGTAAAAATATAGTTCTTACTCTTAATGATAGTGGCTTAAAATACTTGAGTACTGATTTATATAAAGAATTATAATGACATTAAAATATTAATGTACCAACTTTTAAATTAAAAATATATATTAAAATTCATCAGTTATGTTTTTAAAAGAATCATAATTCAACTACAAAAAAGTATCTCTTTAAACTTGAGATACTTTTTTCATATTTTTTATATCTATAATATCTATTTATCAATAAATTGTATCTAGATAACAGGTCTTAATTCATACACTTAGTTTTTTAAAAAGCTTCATAATAATTTTTTTATGATTCTTTATTTATATGATACTTTATGGATTTATTGTAGAATCTAAAGTTATCATGTGTACAGTTTAGAACCATATCTGACATTCAAAAGAGATGAAAATACTACTTTGTAACCAAAGCCTAAGATAGGTGAAAACAAAATAATAGATAATAAAAAACTACATATAAAGAGTAGTATTTATTTCATTAC
>NZ_JADGMM010000025.1:0-8371 GCF_020662275.1 Clostridioides sp. ES-S-0006-03 | reverse complement strand
TTGGTAGTCAGTCTGTTTATAACATTGAAATATACAATTAATCTTTTGATATAATGGGGTATAGTATTAAAGAAAAATCATCGCATTTTTGATTAGGCTCTTTTTTATATACAACATGGTCAATTATACTTTTAAGCAATATATTTTTTAGATAAGGCTCTTTCTCTTCTGTGTATTCTCTTAAAACTTTTTCAAGTTGAGGAATAATTTGCATTCTAACAGTACTTTTTTCCTTTGCTATTTTAATATCTATATTTACTTTATTTATAGAACTTTTAACATCTTCTATACGTGATGTAAGTATATTTGAACGTTCTATAAATACATCTGAACTATATATTCCTTGTTCTAAAAAATCATGTAATCCTCCCTTTTGTTTCTCTAGGTTCTCAAGTTCTTTTTTTAAGGATGTTAAAGTACATTTTAAATTATCTTCAAATTTATCTTTAAAAACAAGTTCTTCTTTCAAAGATAGTTTATAATCTGTTAGCCATTTACTTAAAACCTCTAAAACTTTATTTTCTAATATGTATAATTTAGTAGATTTATTTTTACAATTAGTGCAGACTATATATTTCTCATATCCTTTTGATGTTGTATTAGATTTTGCAACTAAAGTATGACCACAATATCCACATTTTATAATTCCAGCTAAAGGATTGGTTATTTTATTGTTTGGAGTAGGTGAGTTACTGCGTTTTTTTCTTATATCTTGCGCTTTATTCCATATTTCTTCGCTTATTATTGGTTCATGTTTTCCTTTTACTTCCATTTGTTCCTCAATACCTCTAGTCCTACTAGAATTTCTTTTTCTCTCAACTTTATTCCATACTATGTATCCACAATATACTTTATTTTTTATAATATCTCTTACACCTTTTTCATACCAAGTTCTACCTGTTGTGGTTTTATAACCAAGTTCATTTAGATACTTGGATATTTTACAGGCTCCAATTCCTTTTAAATACATATCGAATATCATTTTAATAACATTTGCTTTATCTTTATTTACTATAAGAATTCTTTCTTTATTGTTTAAGTATTTAATATCATATCCATAGGGAGGAGACTGAGCAATAAACTTACCTTCTTCAATACTTTTAATTTTACCTCTTTGCATACGCCTAGATATTAGTTTTAATTCTTTACGAGCCATAAAAGCTTCAAATTCAGAATATTCTTCATCAAATTCATCATTCAAATCATAAGTTTTCCTAGGAGTAATAATTTTTGTTTGAGACTTTTTAAAAGTATCTAATATTAATCCTTGGTCTTGCATATTTCCACGTCCTAAACGGTCAATATCCATTACTAAAACAGCATCATAATTATTACTTTTAACTTCATCTAGTAGTTCTAACATCTTAGGCCTATATTCTATACTTTCTCCAGAAATAAGTTCCTCTTTAACATCAATTACATTTAAGTTTTGTTCTTTTGCTAGTTTTAGTAGTGTTGTTTTATGTCTACCTAATGTTTCAAACTCACCTCTGTGTTCTGCTTCTTCATCAGCTCTGCTTTTTCGCAGATAAATAGAAACATTCATTAAATCACACTCCTTGAATATATTATATTCAGCAGTAAACTGATTATATTTAAAACATAAAAAATAAACATGTAAAAAATAGATTTTATTTTTTAACATGTTTATTTTCACATATATATTCAAGTCTTTGTTATTATAAATATAACTTCACTTTTGCATAAATTCTATCTTTCTATTTCTATATATCTATATAAATTAAATTTGTAGGTTATTTTTTTATAACAGGTATCCATACTTCAAACTTAGAATTTTGTGGGTCTGGATTTAAGTAAAGTTCAATATCAGGACCATTGTCATACTCATATCCGGAAGTAGGTAACCATTCTGTTACAATGCGTTTTTCTAGTTCTTGTATAGCTTGTGGGCATTGTCCTTCTCCAGAAAATATCGCCCAAGTAAAAGGTGAAATAGTATATTCATCTAATTTATCCTCTATGGATTCTGTGCTTGCAACAGAGATAAAGTATTTCCACTCTTCTGAATCATTACACACACTTACACCTAATACACCTTTTGGTTGGCTATTCATCATAGATAACAGTTTTTGAATAGTTCCATCTAATGCAGATTGTTGCCACATTTTTGGAACAATCTCAAAATTTTTTTCTAACTCAGTGTGAAGGCGTTGAGATACACCAACAATACGAAATTCTTCTTTCTTTTCAATTCTATAATTCATTTCTTCAGCTCCTTTTATAGTAATTTTAAAGCTAATTGGAGGAAAGGCCTTTAAATTTATTGTTTCTCCTTTTTGTATAATTGATGGTGCAATACCATGAATACTTTTAAAGGCACGATTGAATGCTGTTGGAGAAGTGTATCCATATTTCAAAGCTACATCAATTATTTTTTTATTATCATTTTGTAATTCTACAGCAGCCAAAGACATCCGTCTACGTCGAATATACTCAGAAAGAGGTACATCTGCCATATAAGCAAACATCCTTTGAAAATGATATGTAGAACAACAAGCTATTTTTGCCAGTTGTTCATATTCAATTTCTTTTGTTATGTTTTCTTCAATATAGATTTAGTATTGAAAATCAACTTAAATATTAAATCTTAAGTATTAAAGTTATTAATTATATAATTTTTTTATATTTAGTATATCATAGTTTAGCACTTAATTTTATTAGAGTATAATGGTTTTAATTTACTACATAAAGTATCTAATTAAGTGCTTAACTGTATGGAGTATTTTGGATATATATTGCTGTTTTTCATAAATTACACTACTTAAATACTTATAAATATTAATTAAGAATAGGACAATTTTTAATATACATAAAATATAAGAGAGGAGGGGATTTGCATGCCAAAGATAGAAAAAGATTTGGATGGTACAACTACTATAACATACTTTGATGATGATGTAGATGTTCCAACAGACGATAATGGTTATAAAATATCCATGACAGTACTACATGGAAATACTGTATGCCATGTAGTATCTCCTGAAACAACACTAGGAAGAAAGTTTACAATAGGAGAAAAACAGGATAAAGATGATAGAATATATAAAGCAATAGAAAAAATAATGATAGATAGACAATTAAAAGTACAAAACTCAAATAAGGAAGTTGCTAGTAATTAGCACTTCTTTATGATATAAAATAGGACAAATATATTTAAAAACTTAACATTAAAACTTCACTAGTTAATTTATAATAAATCTTTAACTAATAATATACTCATTAAAACTTAGATTACATATGATAATTTCTTATAAAATATTGTTAAGATTTGAAATATCAGTATTATTTTAAAATTTAATTTATTGTATAAAAGAAAACTGGTATACTCTTACTAAAGTAAGTTATATAATTTTTAAAATTTATTACTATAAAAGATTATAAAATAGAAAATAACTATCATAAATATTTTATGTTTAAGGAGGAGAAGATGGAAATTAGAAACGCTGTAATAGATGATGTAGAAAATATAAACTTTATATAAACACTACCTTAGATTATCCAAATCAAATATAGTTATTAAAAATAAAAGCTACCTCTAAATATATAAAATATTTGGAGAGAGCTTTTATTTTTATTTTCAGATAGTATATAAGTTTCAAATTGTTATTGATAAATATTAAAGAATATATTTTATAAAATAATTTTTTAATACTGACTTTTTGAAACTGTAAATCGTTATATAAGATAGTAGAAGTAATTTACACTAGATAAATCAATTTTATAAGGATAAAATTACTTAAAGTTTTCAAATTACAAATACTAAGGAGGTAGATTATGAAATTTGATATAATGAAGTTATTTGTGTGTGGATTACCAATATGGGTAATAGTTAGGGTAATTGTACTTATAAATAAGTATAAGAATAAAGAGAAGTATATTTTTTTAAAAGAAATAATGGTCAACATATTTATACTTTATTTATTTATATTAATAAGTTTAGTCATTTTGCCAATAGATACAGATGAAAATTATTTCTCAGGATTTACGATTTATGAAAAAATGAATATAAATCTATTGCCATTTAGAGATTTCATAGAAAATAAGTATACAAATATAAATCTTATAAAAAATAATTTAATTGGCAACACTTTGTTGTTATTACCATTTACATTATATCTATGTTTAATAAAATCAAGTTTAAGAAATTTTAAAAAAACAATTATAGTTAGCTTTTTAATATCATTATCAATAGAAACTATTCAATTAATTATGAACTGCATGTCTATAGTTCCACAGTTAAGAGCTGTAGATATAGATGATTTGATAATGAATACTTTAGGTGGTTGTATTGCATACATTATATTCAAATTATCTTATAGAGGAAAGCTTAAACTTTTTATAGACAAGATATACATAAATAAGGAATTAAATAGTGACTCACAAGAAGCTCTTGAAGAGGATATTAAAATTTATAAACAGGATATTTTAAGAGAGGATAATTAAATTATAATCAATATTTAGTTTTATATATTATACTTAAATTTAAAATAGTTATCAATAAGAGTTTAGCGTTAAACAAAACAGCAAAACAAGGAATAAATAGGGCATTATCTAAAGGTATAAAGTCATTTGAAGATTATCTTTGTTTTAATCGTTATATAGAGTGATGGAGGTGATAATAGTGAATGATTCTAGGATTATAGCACAAATAAAAACAGGTAAAAAAGAATTGTTTGATACTTTAATAGAGAAATATTATAATAGCGTCTATTGTTATTGTTATCGCCATGTAGATAATCAAATGACTGCACAGGACTTAACTCAAGATGTATTTGTAACAGTTATAAAAAATATAAGTAATTATAAACACTATGGTAAATTTGAAAATTATTTATATGTTATTGCTAGAAATAGGTGTAAGGATTTTTGGAAGAAAAAACAACCCCTATATTTAGAGTCACTAGACAAAGAAGAATCTAAACAAGAATTAGTAGATGTAGAAAACAAAATATTTGTAAAAGAAGCTTTGACTAAATTGCCAGAAACAGAATTTGAAGTAGTAATTTTGCGGTATTATCATGATTTGAAATTTAAGGATATTGCTAAAATTATGGATTCCAGTGTATCTGTTACAAAGTATAGGATGAGTATGGCCTTAAAAAAATTAGAGGCATATATGGAAGGAGGCAAACTATGAATAAGAAAAAAATCAAAAAAAGTTTAATGGAGTATACAGTTCCTAAATATGAAGTTTCAGCTTTTGAAAAGACTATTAAAACAATACATAAAATGACGTTTAGTAACGCTGATAAAAGGATGAATAGTATAGATTTTTTTATCTCTCAAATTGGTTTTATACGAAAAAGAACCTGGATTATACAATTTCTAGTGTTATGTACAATATGTGCATTACTATTCAATACATCAAGAGATAATAACTCATTTTATGAAATATTATCCTTGGTTTCTGTAGCAGTTCCACTTTTTATATTGACTAATATAGAGGAGATAGCAAAAGTATATAACAATAGTGTATTGGAAATAGAATTTTCAACAAAAAATACATTACATAAAATTATTGCTACTAGAATGATTGTTTTTGGAGTAAGTGATTTATTATTTATGTGCGTTATTTTATTACTAGCAAAACAAATAATTGATATCAATACCTTGTATATAATAATTTATATATTAGTACCTTTTAACTTAATGTGTATTGGATGCTTAGAAATTATAAATAGAAATAGAGGTAAGTATACAAATTACTATTGTATGATTTATGGTACATCTCTTGTCTTGTTAATATTTATGCTTGGTACTTTTAAAAACAGTATATATCAATTTGAATCAATAGAGCAATGGTTAATTATTTTTTTAGTGACATCAGTAATATTAATACATGAAATAAAAAAAACATGGAAACATCTTTGTTCATTTGAAAACATTATTATCTAAATAATAAATAACAATATATAGTATTAGGAGGAATTGTATGGAACTAAGTTTAGAATGTCTAACAAAACAATATGATAACAAAATTATAGTAGATAGGATAGAATTCAAGCTAAATGAAGGTATATATGGATTCTTAGGAGAAAATGGAGCAGGAAAAACAACTCTTATAAGAATGATTTGCGGAGTATTAAGCCCAACCTCTGGAGAAGTGAAGATAGATGGTAAAAATAATTTGGATATGGGAGAAGATTTTAGAGATATGATTGGATATCTTCCTCAAGAATTTGGATATTATCCAGACTTTACTGCAAAAGAGTTTATGTTATATATAGCTTCATTGAAAGGTTTAACTCCTAGTTACGCAAAAGAAAAATCGCAAGAATTATTAGAGTTGGTTGGATTGTCAGGTGTCGTTAATAAAAAAATAAGAACATTTTCTGGTGGTATGAAACAAAGACTTGGGTTTGCTCAGACATTGCTTAATGACCCTAAAATTTTAATATTAGATGAGCCAACAGCTGGTTTAGACCCAAAAGAAAGAGTCCGTTTTCGTAATTTGATTTCAGAATTCTCCAAGGAAAAAATTGTAATTTTATCTACTCATATTGTATCTGATGTAGAACATATTGCAGATAAAATTTTAATACTGAAAAAAGGGAATCTAATTTTGGATGGTTCAGTGGAAGCAGTAACATCAAAAATAGAAGATAAAGTATGGAAATGTGTGGTTAATGAAAATGAAGTAGATTATATGGCTAGTAAATATTGTTTGGTAAATATTCATCACTCTGGAGGTGTTGCCACTCTTAGAATTATAAGTGATATAAAACCACATGATAATGCATGTAATCTAAGACCAACATTAGAAGATTTATATTTATATTGTTTTAATGAAGTACAATAAATATGTGTGAGGGGATAAATATGTCTACATTAATTAAGTTTGAATTAAAAAAGATAATAAAAAGAAAGTCTACAATAGCAGTTGTTTTAGGAAGCTTGATTTTAAGTATATTTCTTTTTGCCTTAATGCCACTCAAAGAAAAATCCTATGATGAGAATGGTAAAGAGTATAGAGGGCTACAAGCTATTGAACTTTCAAAACAACAATCTAAATTAAACGAGGGATACATAACAGATAAAAAAATAGAAAACTCAATCAGAGAATATCAAAAAAATTTTAATAATCCAAATAATATTGTAAAAGATGAAAATGGATTTTCAAGTTTTAAGCAAGGTGTTTATTGGAGATTCTTTTATCCAAACAAAACATTTTATAACTTTATAACAGAATCATATAATGCACCAAATGATTTTAATTCTATGATACTTCAATCAATATCATTAAAAAATAGAACTAATTTTTATAAGTTTAGAAATGAAAAAGTAAATACAATATTAAACAGTGAATATTCAGATGGAAATTATGCACAAAAAGAAAAAGAGTTTTGGTTATCTAAGAATAAGAAAATAAATGAACCCTATTTAAATGGATATTATGAAGGCTGGAATTATTTTTTACTGGGTAGAGACTTACTAATTTTCACTATATTGGCTATCTGTATAAGTATAGCTTCTGTATTTTCAGGAGAATATCAATCAGGTACTGATTCAGTGATATTGTCTTCTAAATATGGAAAAACAAAAGTTATAACAGCTAAAATAATAAGTTCCTTTTTATTTGGGACAATTGTTTTTATAATAAATACAATTATATCTATTGGAATTCTTATATTGTCTTTTGGAGTAGATGGATGGAATTTACCATTACAACTTACAGTGAGCTCAACACCATACCCAGTTACATTTTTACAAGCAACCTTATTGAGTATTTTAGTTATCTATATGATATTAATAGCATTAATTGGATTTACACTTTTATTATCTTCTTGCATGAAATCGCCTTTTCCAGTTTTAATTACAGATATAGTGTTACTATTTATACCACTATTCTTAAAATATAGTGAGACAAATTGGCTATATAATCAGATTCTTCGAATTTTACCATCAAATGCTATTTCATTCTCATTTTCTGAGTATGTAAACTACAGATTTGGAAACTTAATAATAGATTTACCTACAATGATTATTTTTACAGGTTTAATATTATCAATTATTTTTTTACCTTTTGTTAAGAATAACTTTAGAAAACATCAAGTTAATTAATATATAATATAGAAATATATGAAAAAAATAATAATACAAAAAAGACATGAATGAAGAGTAATTCATCTATGTCTTTTTATATTATCTTGACATTAAATTTAGTAATAATTATATTATATGTATTTTAGATGCTATAAATCACAGTTATAAACAGACTGATTTTTGGTAGTCAGTCTGTTTATAACATTGAAATATACAATTAATCTTTTGATATAATGGGGTATAGTATTAAAGAAAAATCATCGCATTTTTGATTAGGCTCTTTTTTATATACAACATGGTCAATTAT
>NZ_JADGMM010000024.1:0-9654 GCF_020662275.1 Clostridioides sp. ES-S-0006-03 | reverse complement strand
ATCAAACTCTCAAATAAAAGTTTATCAGGCTCAGATACTATTGTTATCTAAATATCTGGCTTTATGGTTTGTTTCTTGTTTTTATAAATTAACCTACTGTTTAATTTTCAAAGTTCATTTTTCATGTCTGCCCTTTTCTTAAGGACAAGTAATACTATATCAGCTTTATTTATCTAAGTCAATATAATTTTTTATTTTTTTTAAGATTTTTTATTTTTCTATGTTTTATCAGCTTAACTCTCAGAAATTAATAATAAACAAAAGTCTCTATTTCATAGGACTAATATATATTTTATGCCCAATTTTCCTTTTTATTCTATATTTAAATTTTTTATTTGTAGCAATACACATTTTTTTAAAATTAATTTACATTTCTTTCACTTGTAATTTTTGTAATCTTGTATTAGATTATTATTAAAAAATGATTTATCAATAATTTGATTGAGAACGACATTTTTACACATCAAAATATTATATAAATACTATGCTACATTTTAGGAGGATTTTATTATGAGCAAGAAAGTATTAATCATGTCTGCTTCTACAGGTGGTGGACATAATAGAGCGGCTCTAGCTATTAAAGAAGAACTTACATCCAAAACAATTGATGGAGAGCCAGTTGAGTGCGAAATAATAGATAGTTTGAAATTAGTCAATAACATAATGGATAAAATAATTTCAAGAGGATATGAAAAATCCGCCATATATACACCCAAAGCATATGGAAGTGTATATAGATTATCTGAAACAAACCTTTTATCGAAAAATGAATTTAAAGATAATCTAATCATTACATTTATGGCAAAAAAATTTAAAAAACTAATTAAAAACACTAAGCCAGATTTAATTATAGGTACACATCCTTTTCCAATGATTGCTCTAAGTACATTGAAAAAAAATTTTAACTTACATAATAATGAAATAAATGCTTCTACTGATCATTTTTATAAGCATCATACAAGTACTATTAATGTTCCTCCACTTATTTCTGTACTAACTGATTATACTACTCATTCCACATGGATACAAAATGAGATTGACTACTATATTGTTGGTCATGAGTATGTAAAGGAATTATTAGTATTTGATGGAGTCGAGCCTAGCAAAATTAGAACATTTGGAATCCCTGTTGAAAAATCATTCCACTCTCATAGAGATAAAAAAATTGTTCTTTCTGAACTAAATTTATCTCCTGATAAATTAACTGTTTTACTTATGGGTGGCAGTTTTGGAGCTGGGAATATAAAAGAAACTCTTGATGAGTTATTAGATACAGATAGAGATTTTCAGATACTTGTAATAACTGGTAGAAATGAAAGTTTAAAAGAGAAAATTGAAAAAAAACTTGTATCTCGTTATCATGACAAAAATGTATGTGTACTTGGATACACTAATAAAATGAATGATATTTTAGCTTCTATCGATGTTTTAGTCAGTAAGCCTGGTGGACTTACTACAACTGAAGCACTATTAAAAGATGTACCCATGATAGTTCCATATTATATCCCTGGACAAGAAGAAGAAAATCTTGATTTCTTATCCAATTGTGGTGCAGCACTTAGAACTACAAAGAAATATAATTTATCAATATTATTAAAAGTTTTAATAGATGACTCTAGTAGGCTAGAAATGTTAAAGAAAAATATAAAATCTATAAGAAAGTCAAATTCAGCTCAAAACATAGCTAATTTAGTATTAAGTATAATTTCTGATTAATAAAATAAATAAAATCCCTATAGTATACCTATTAGGGATTTTTTATCTTCTAATTATTTAATTGCTAGATTGGTTCATAAAAATCTTCTTCATAATCATACTGATAGTTTTTATAGTTATTTCTGAATTCAGTATTTTTATTTTTTGGAGTTTTCTTAGTTTTTTTCTTGTTAGAAAAACTTATCTCCTCAAAATCATCATATTTAGGCTTGTCTTTTGATTTCATTTTTTTAATTCTTTTTTCTTTCATTGCATTATGTTCTTCTAAGTTCATAATTGGTTTCATGTTGCACCCCTATCAAAATTTTTAAATGATTTATACAACAAATTATACAATACAGAAGAAATTTATTCAATAAATCTAAATCAAAATTAATCTGAATTTAACTCCAAAAAATTACAAAAATCGAGGTAGTAACCTCGATTTTTATATTTCTCTTCTGCCTTCCAATGCTTTCGATATTGTAACTTCATCTGCATATTCTAAATCGCCTCCAACAGGAAGACCATGAGCTATCCTAGTAACTTTGATTCCCATTGGCTTTACTAATCTTGCAATATACATAGCTGTAGCTTCTCCTTCAATAGTAGGATTTGTAGCCATTATTATTTCTCTTACATCTTGATTACCAAGCCTTTGTATAAGCTCTTTTATTTTTAGCATATCTGGTCCAATACCATCCATTGGAGAAATAACCCCATTTAATACATGATATTGCCCTTTAAACTCTCTTATTCTCTCCATAGCTGCAACATCTCTCGGATCTTCTACCACACATATAGTACTAGAATCCCTATTCTTATTTGAGCACATACTACATGGGTCTGTATCTGTTATATTACAACAAATTGAACAATACTTTATCTCTCTTTTTGCGTCTATAATTGCCTTAGATAAAGCCTCCACATCATTAGTATTCATATTAATAATATGAAAAGCCAACCTTTGAGCAGTCTTTCTTCCAACTCCTGGAAGCTTTGAAAATTCTTCTATTAGTCTCGTTATCGGACCTGTATAAACTTGCATAAATATCACCTACTAGAATAACCCTGGTATATTCATACCTCCAGTTACCTTACTCATTTGATTTGCTTGTATATCATCAATATTTCTCAATGCTTGATTTACTGCACTTAAAACTAAATCCTGTAACATTTCTATATCGTCTGGATCAACAACTTCTGGTTTAATAGTTATATCTAAAACTTCTTTTTTACCATTAACTTTTACAGTAACTGCTCCTCCACCAACTGAAGCTTCTACTTCTTTATTTTCTAACTCTTGTTGAGCTTTTTGCATGTTTTCTTGCATCTTTTGAGCCTGTTTTAATAAATTATTCATATTTCCACCACCAGGCATCATTCCGCCTCCAAAACCTTTTTTAGCCATAAACACTATTCCTCCTAAACTTATTTTCATTTTATTATTATATCATAATAGTATTTTATTATTTACTTTCATTTTCATCAATACTATCTTTTATTTCTAGTATATCTTCGTTTACTATGTTCTTTAGTATCTCTTCACCAATGTCTTTTTTTTCTTTAACTTCAAGATTTATATCTTTGACTTCTGATGACAATACTATTTTTACACTAAAGCTTCTATTTAAAACTTCTCTTATAGTCTTCTCTAGATAATTTATTGTATCTGGGGAGCTTAATCTAGTTTTTGCAAAATCAAATTTATCATCAAATATTACATATAACATGTTAGAATATACATTAAAACTTTTTACCTCACTTAAAAGAGCGTATATTGGCATTTTTTTATCTTTTTTAATTTGTTTAAGTATATTTTTCCATGATGATTCTATAAGTAGAACATCTTCATTTTTTACCTCTTCATAAACTATACTTTCTTTTTTTGAATCTATTTCTCTATTATCCTCATATTCCTTTTCTTTACCACTATCATTATTTGTAATTTTAAAGCTACCCATTTCAATCATTTTTTCCAAATTCTCAACCCTTTTAATAAGAGCTTCTTTACTTTCATCAAACATTGGCTGAGCAATCTTCATTATAGTTATTTCTACTAAGACTCTTGGATTTGAAGATGATTTTATATCATCTTGAGTTGTTGACAGTATATTTAAAATTCTTATTAAATCATTCATATCTATGTCCTCAGATTGAGATTTAAGTTGCTCTATAGTTTCTTCTGGTAATGAGATTATTTCATCTAATTCTGATGATACTTTGCAAACCATTAAATTTCTAAAATGGTCTATTAAATCATTTATAAGGTTTCTTATATCTTTACCCCATAAAACAAATTCATTTAATATTTCAAGAGATTTTTTAGTATCTTGTGCTACAATACATTGAGACAACTCAAATAATTGTTCTATATTCACGCTTCCCATCAACTCAACAACATCTTTATAGTCTACTGTATTTTCTCCAAATGATATACACTGATCTAATATGCTAAGAGCATCTCTAAGTGCTCCTTGAGAGTTTCTAGATATCAGATTAAGAGCTTTTTCATCTATGTCAATTCCTTCATCTTCACAAATTTTTTTCATCCTAAGAGTCATATCTTTAACAGTAACTCTTTTAAAATCGTATCTTTGGCAACGTGATAAAATAGTTGCAGGTATCTTATGAGGTTCCGTAGTAGCTAATATAAAGATTACATATGAGGGAGGTTCTTCTAATGTCTTTAACAATGCATTAAAAGCTCCTTGAGACAACATATGAACCTCATCTATTATATATACTTTATATTTAGCATTAGCTGGAGAATATTTTACACTTTCTCTAAGCTCTCTTATATCATCTACACTATTATTTGATGCTGCATCTATTTCTACAACATCCATTGTATTATCTTTTAATATTGATTCACATATTTCACACTCATTACAAGGTTCTTCATTCAATTTATTTAAACAATTTACCGCTCTTGAAAAAATTTTTGCAGTAGATGTCTTTCCAGTACCTCTTGTACCACAAAACAAATAGGCATGTCCTATATTATCATTGTATATTTGATTTTTTAAAGTCTTAATAATATGTTCTTGACCAACAACATCATCAAATCTTTGTGGCCTATATGCTCTATATAATGCTTTATGCATCTTTTTACCTCTCTTTAGTAAAATTAATAAAAAAATCCCTCATTATCTAAGGGATTAGTCTTTTATATATTAAATGCTGTACACCATCTATCGACTTAATTCCATAGGCGTTACCAAAACAGTTAGCTCAACTTAGGCACCCCCGCGGCACACAAAAGTGATCACTTACCGCTGCTTCCTTCCGGATCTGACGGGGTTCATGAGCTTTCATTGCGCAGGACCTAAGCATCAACACCACTTATTCAGGGCGGCCCTACAAAAAATAAGCCTTTAGATGGAATTCAATCCTGCTATAGCGGATTGCAGGTTACAGGGCACCGCTACCTCCCCATCTAGTACAGCAA
The DNA here is from genome assembly GCF_020662275.1 of Clostridioides sp. ES-S-0006-03. NCBI lineage: Bacteria > Bacillati > Bacillota > Clostridia > Peptostreptococcales > Peptostreptococcaceae > Clostridioides > Clostridioides sp. ES-S-0006-03. The sequence continues at coordinate 4,508 of NZ_JADGMM010000024.1, read as the reverse complement.
AATTACAACCATATTTAATTACTTTTATTTATTGTTTCTGGCGGAGAGAGTGGGATTTGAACCCACGATACAGTTTTACCCATATACTCGCTTTCCAGGCGAGCGCCTTCGACCACTCGACCATCTCTCCTTAATCTCTTTTTCTTAATGCCTTAAAAAATTCTTGCAATATGATCGAGCATTCTTCTTGCAAAACATCAAAAGCCACTTTTACATTATTATTATCAAAATAATCTAATTTAAACTCATGCTGTTTCTCTATATATGAATTTTTTATATGTCTTGTCCCTATTATAAGCTTTTTTATTCTAGAATTAACTATTGCACCACTACACATTATACAAGGCTCTAGTGTAACATACAAATCACAATCTGTCAATCTCCATCCACCTAATTTTTCTGATGCTTGCTTTATCGCTAAAATTTCTGCATGAGCTGTAGAATCTTTCAATGTTTCTGTAAGGTTATGAGCCCTTGCTATTATCTGATTATCTTTAACTATAACAGCACCTATTGGTGTTTCTCTCTTATTATATGCTTTATATGCTTCTTTTAATGCTTCTTTCATATAAAATGAACTTTCCATAATTCCTCCCAAAACTTATAACAAACTTATCTTATCATAATTCATTTTATAATTCAACTTAATTTTATTTTGTTTATTTAATATATTGCTATACATAGCTACATTTAATTTAAATTAACCTAAAAAAATTTTTTCAACGTCTAATTAAATGTTGATTTATGAAAATATTTAGCTTTTTATGATGAATATTCTATTATATATATTAACATAAAAAAGTTATGAAATTATTAAATCTCATAACTTTTTCTAATTTACTATTTACTTACAGTATATTTTTAATCTTAAAATATATTATCACTTATATAATATTAATACACAATTATTTTATAACATCAACACCCATATAAGGTCTTAATTCTTCTGGAACCACTACAGAGCCATCTGCTTGTTGATAATTTTCTAATATAGCAGCTAAACATCTTCCTATAGCCAATCCAGAACCATTTAATGTATGAACATATTCTGCTTTTGATTTTTTATCCCTTTTAAATCTTATTCCCGCTCTTCTTGCTTGGAAATCTTCAAAGTTTGAACAAGAAGATATTTCTACATATCTATTATAACTTGGCATCCAAACTTCTAAATCATATTTAAAAGCAGCTGTAAATCCTAAGTCTCCTGTACATATTCTTACAACTCTATATGGAAGACCTAACATTTGTAACATAGTTTCAGCATCATGAGTTAATGATTCTAATTCCTTATAAGAATCCTCTGGTTTAACAAATTTAACTAATTCAACTTTATTGAATTGATGCTGTCTAACTAAACCTCTTGTGTCTCTTCCTGCTGAACCAGCTTCAGATCTAAAGCAAGGAGTATATGCACAATATTTTATTGGAAGTTCTGCAACATCTAATATCTCATTAGCATGTATATTTGTCACAGGTACTTCAGCTGTTGGTATTAAGAAATACTCTAGCCCTTCTATTTTAAACATATCTTCCTCAAATTTAGGAAGTTGACCAGTGCCTATAAAACTATTTCTATTAGCCATAAATGGAGGTAAAACTTCTGTATATCCATGTTTAGCTGTATGAGTATTTAAGAAGAAATTCATTAAAGATCTTTCTAATCTAGCACCTAATCCTCTATATAAAGTAAATCTTGAACCAGTTATTTTTCCAGCTGTTTCAAAGTCTAATATACCTAAACCAGTTCCTATATCCCAGTGAGCTTTATGTTCAAAAGCAAATTTTGTAGGTTCTCCCCAAGTTCTTACTTGAACATTATCTTCATCTGTTTCACCTTGTGGCACATCTGGATGAGGTACATTTGGAATTCTCATCAATGCATATTCCATTTTTCCTTCAACTTCTTTTACTTTCTCATCAATACCTTTTATCTTGTCTGATAATTCTTTTAATCTTGCTTTTTCCTCTTCTACATCTTTTCCTTCTTTTATTAATTGTGGTATCTTTTTAGAGTTTACATTTAATTCATTTTTCATAACTTCAACTTCTTGAAGTATCTCTCTTCTTTTATTATCTAATTCCACTACAGCATCAAGGTCGAATTCTTTTTCGCCTCTTATTTCCATAGCTTTTTTAATATCATCTAAATTTTCTCTTATTCTTTTAATATCTAACATATTAATTCCTCCTAATAATTTTTATAATATAAATTAATAATTCCAATTTAAATTAAAACATTTTTAACTGCAAATTCTTAGTTTAAACAAATTTTGAAAATAAAAAAAGACCTCCGTTTACCCTATAAAAGGGACGAAAATCTTTTATCCGCGTTGCCACCCTAATTGATTATACCCATATGTACAATCCTCTCAGACCTGTAACGTAGGTAAACGTCTAGCTTTAACTAGAAGCTCTAGAGTAGATTCAAAAACCATTGTAATGAGTTCTCACCATCCACTCATTCTCTGAATACAACCTGTTTTTTACTATTTTCTTTCAATGCTTTTAACTAATTGTTTTATTTGATAATCATTATATTATATATATTAACATCTTTCAATACTATTATTCAATTTTTTTTAGAATTTTCTTTAATTTGTTATCTTGAATTTGATTTTTTTGTTTAATTAAAATATTATCTTTTATCTAAAGAATTTAAATTACTTGTGTTATTAAACAATAATGAAGCAGGAATAAATGGAACTTCTATTTTATTTTCATCAAATTTCTTTTTAACTTTTTCCATTATATCAAAGTATACATCCCAGTAATCATCAGTTTTAACCCAAGGCCTAGCAACTATTTGCATAGTATTATTACCTATAGAGTTTAACCCTATGATTGGCTTTGGATCATCTAGTATCCTTTTTTCATTTGTAAAAATTTCATTTAATATAGATTTAACCATATCTATATCGCTGTCATAAGAAATATTATACGAAAAATCTATTCTTCTTTTATTTTGATGTGTGTAATTAATTATATTATTACTTGTCAATTGAAAATTTGGTATTATTATAGTTTTATTATCTGGAGTTTTAAGAACAGTGCTAAATATTTGTATATCAGAAACTGTACCTTCCACACCTGACCCTTGAATATAATCACCTATATTGAATGGCTTAAAAAACAAAATAATCATGCCTGAACCTAGGTTTGATAATATTTCTTTAAATGCTAATCCTATACTAAATCCAGCTGCTCCTAAGACCGCTACAACTGATGTAGTTTGTATTCCTATAATACCTAAACTTATCAGTGATATGATGGATAGCATTGATATATATATACCATATACAATAAAATTATTTACACCTTTACTCATTCCATATTTAATTAGAAATTTAGAAACCATCTTTCTTACTATCTTAGCTATATAAATACCTATTATAAATATTGTTATTGCATATATAATATTTGGTATATTATCACTGAAATTATTAAGCATATTTTCTAAAGTTCTCTTCGTTATATTACTATTTGTTGAAGTAGTCTTAGCCAATGACAAAAAATTCATTTAACTCCTCCTTATGATAATATTCCACTGTCATCTAGTTTTTTTATTATATCTTCAATAGTTTTTTCTTTGAGTGCTTCAATTGTATGAATATGACTACATTCTGTTAAAACTGATAATTGTTTAAACTCATTTGTTTCAACTTTTATCATAAAATCATCTATATCCATTTTAGAATAAATATTAAGTTCCGCAGTTATTTGACCATATGTCGAATGATTTACAATAACATCTTTTACAATTCCACCCAAATCTACAATAATTCTTAGTTCTTCATAAATTTCTTGGGGATTTCTATGATTTTTACATTTTATTTGTCTAGAAAAATATGGTTGATTATATATTATATATCCTTGAGGTGTCGCTATTATTTCAAAACCTTTAGCTCTTATAAGCGCTATATCTTGTACTATTACTTGTCTGCTTACATTTAATAGCTCTGCTAGCACTCCACCTTTTACAGGATGCTTGGATTCCTTTAAAATATCTATTAATTTGTTTCTTCTTTCATTAGAATTCATATCATACCTTCTTTCTAAATCAAAACTTTTTGTCTATATTATATAATTCTATATTTTATCTTAGTATAAATCAATACAGAGTTTATATTCTGTTTAATTTTAGATTTTATAGCAAACAATAAAAAAAGACTACGTGGCTACGTCCTACTCTCCCAGGCAGTTTCCCACCAAGTACCATCAGCGCTAGAGAGCTTAACTTCTGTGTTCGGAATGGGAACAGGTGTATCCTCTCTGCTATTGTAACCACATAATCTCTATGCTTAATATTACTATTAAGTTTTTGAAACTAGTAAACTAGATTCTTTAGAGTTAGCACTCTAAAAACTACATATATATTTTAATCAATGAACATCAAATAAATATTGGTCAAGTCCTCGACCTATTAGTATCGATAAGCTAAATACATTGCTGCACTTACACCTTCGACCTATCAACCAGATAGTCTTTCTGGGGTCTTACCCTTGCGGTGG
>NZ_JADGMM010000023.1:0-33239 GCF_020662275.1 Clostridioides sp. ES-S-0006-03 | reverse complement strand
AAGAAATAAACAAGTTGATATAGTAATAAATACACCTACTAAAGGTAATGACTCAACAAGAGACGGATTTAAAATGAGAAGAACAGCTATTGAATTTTCTACTGAAATAATGACATCTTTAGATACATTAAAAGCTTTAGTAGAAGTTAAGAAAAAGCATATAAATAAAGATAAATTAAAAGTTTATAATATAGCAGAATAAAAAACAAACTGATATTTAGATTAATTAAAGGCGTTAGTTCCTAGGAGCTTTCGCCTTTAATTAATACTCTATAATTATTTTCTTATGTGAACTAAAATAAATATCAATCTTGATACTATCAGTTTTTTCTTTAATCATTAGATAGAGGATAAGAGTGGTAGTCATGAATTTCTTCATGTATAAGATTTTCATATTTATCATAATAGTATTTAATTGTAACAACTATTTTATCTCCTTTAGATACATTTCTATAGAGTTTTTTATTTTTAATAGAGTAGACCTCATCTTTATATATGGCATTAACTATAAAAATTTCTGACTCATAATCAAATGTTCCCATTACTGGATTATAGTGTTTTGAATCTTCTTTATAGCAGAAGCTTTCAACAGTCATTATATAAGTTCCAAATGAAATCCATTTGGTACCTTTAAATAAATTTACTTTCTCATTAATATATGAAACGCCTGGCGTATCAAGAATTTTTTCTAATAATATTTTTTTCTCCATATACAAAAACTCCTTTCATAGTACCTATTAATATCGTAGTACTTACTTGTATAAATAAAACAAAACTATATTTATTAATGTGACTACATAACATAATCATTTTCTATTTCTTTCTTTAACTTATTAATTATAATGCTTAAAATTATCAATATAACTACTACAATTATCAAAGCTATAATCAACCAAGGTGGAACTATGTGACCAAAACCTCTATTGGCTGTAAATGCAGCAGCTGCAACAAGCCATCCAAATAAATTTAAAAATAAAAGCCTTGAATTTGATAATCTTCGCAATAAAACTTTTTTAGGTTCTATTTTTTGTTTAAATATTGAACGTAATTCTACTGACATCTCACCATCACCATCAAATCTTTCAATTGCCTTATTTTGTGCTTCATCTATTTTATATCCATTTTCAATAAATTCATTTGCAGATGTTGTTAGATGTTCTCTTAACTCTTCTTTTAAATCTTGAATTTCTTTGTTATTTTCACTCTTATATAGTGTTTCTAAATACTCTTCTATTATTTTCATAAATCTAATCCCCCTTCTTTAGAAACTTGTTCATAATATCTTGTATAAAGTACCACTCTTGAATTTTTACTTCTAAGTTGTCCTTTCCATCATCTGTTATATTGTAATACTTTCTCCTGCTTCCTACGCCTTGGTCATTTCCCCAATAAGATTTTATCAAGCCCTTAGATTCTAATCTTTTAAGAGACACATAGAGTGTACTTTCTTTTAATTCAAATGTAGTTTCATCTCTAACTACTTTTGCTATTTCATATCCATATGAATCTCCTTTGCTTAGTATTGATAATATTAAAGTATCAATATGACCTTTAAGCACTTCTTTGTTTAAGTCCATAAATTCACCTACTTTATTTTATCATATACCTCGTATTATAAGGTATATAGATATATAATAAAACATTTCATATTATTTTCCAAGTCTAAACTATAAAATTTTAATTATTATTTAAAAAGGGCATTCCATTTATGATTTAAAAATCATTTGGAAACGCCCTTTTTATAATACCTGATTATACTAGACATCTTAAATCAATTTCTCTCTTTTTAACCTGTATCTGAATTTCGGTTAGAAGTTCATCTTCATTGTTTGTAGACAGAGGGTCTATTATAGGTATCTCATATATATAATTTTCAATAGGTATCCTTTTATAATCAACATAATCAACTAACTTTTTAAAAGCAGTATAATTTTCTCTGTAAGAGCCTTTATATGTCATACAAATAAAATCACCAGCTGAAATTTCAGATATATATTTTTGAGACTTAGCATCAAATAAATCTCTTTCAACATTTACAAAGCTATTTTCATAGATGACTTTATCTTCCTTTAAGAATTTATCTATAGATACAAGACCACTTACTCCACCATAAAACACAGAGATATTATCTTCTAGTATATTTGCTATTTGTCTTCTGGAAAGCTCCATAGTTTCTTCATTACTTAAACCTTCTTCATATTCTATGGATAAAATACTTCTTCTTGGAATATGTTTTCTTACTATTTTACCTACTTCATCTACTCTCATACCTTTTTCCATTGTTTCTTTTTTTGTACTTAATACTTTTTTTATAAGTTCTAATTCTTTAATTTTTTCATCTACGATATTAATCTTATTGGTTAATAATTTTAGAATTTCTTCATTGTTTTCATCTAATTTTTCTTTGATTTCTTTTAATGGCATACCTAGATACTTTAAGTATTTTATAATATCCAATTGTGAAAATTGGTCAATTGAGTAATATCTGTAATTGCTTTCTTGGTCAACATGAACAGGTTTAAATAAATCTATTTGGTCATAGTATCTTAGCGTTTGTATGCTTATTTTGTGAAGCTTTGACATTTCGCCTATTGAAAACTTTTTACTCATATAATCACCTCATTTGAGATTTAGAATATATTCCATGGATATTTATCAGGTGGAGTACATATAAATTCCATTTTTTCTTTTGTTGTTGGATGGCAAATTTCTATTTTATTAGACCAAAGAGAAATCTGTTGTCCAATTTTATTTACTTCTTGGCCATATCTTTGGTCTCCATATAATGGGTGTTTTCTAGTTGCAAATTGAACTCTTATCTGATGAGAACGACCAGTTTTTAAGTTTACTTGAACTAAGCTTAGATTTTCTTTAAAACCCAAAACTTTGTAACTAAGTTCAGCTTCTTTAGCATCCTTATGGTTTTTTTTCACAACACTCACCATATTTGTTTTTTTATTTTTATATAAAAAATCTTTTAATATGTCTGAATCGGATTTCATTTTACCATGAACAACTGCCATATAGGTTTTTTTGAATGTCTTATTTCTTACTTGTTCAGACAATCTTGAGGCAGCTTTTGATGTTTTGGCAAAAACCATGACTCCACCCACTGGTCTATCCAATCTATGTACCAAACCAATATATACATTTCCAGGTTTATTGTACTTTGTTTTGATATAGTCTTTTAAAAGATTTACCATGTCCTTATCATTGGTATCATCTCCTTGAGATAATACATTTACAGGTTTATCTACAACTAATAAATGGTTATCTTCATATATGACTTTTATCATTATTTTTTCTCCCATCTTCCAAATATACCACAAGGAAGTATTTTACCATCCCTAGAAGCTGGTATTCCTAATTCTCCACCATAGATTTCGCCATTGTTTGCCTTTTTACCTATTGTTGTAGACAGTACATTTTCTAGAACTATTGGAGAAAATCCTGTTGTATAAGAATTAATTAGAAAGAATAAAGGATTATCAGATAAAACACCCATACATAAATCCACAAAGCTATATAATTTTTCTTCTATTTGCCATACTTCTCCTTTAGGTCCTCTCCCATAAGAAGGAGGGTCCATTATTATTGCATCATATTTCTTACCTCTTCTTATTTCCCTTTCAACAAACTTTACAACATCATCTACTATAAATCTTACTGTTTGATTTTTAAGTCCTGATAACTCTATATTTTCTTTTGCCCAGTTGACCATACCTTTTGCAGCATCAACATGACATACTTCTGCACCAGCGGATGCACATGCTACTGTAGCTCCTCCTGTATATGCAAAAAGATTTAATACTTTTATAGGTCTGTCAGCTTTTTTGATTTTATCCATCATCCAGTCCCAATTGGCTGCTTGTTCTGGGAATAATCCAGTATGTTTAAATCCAGTTGGTTTAATGTGAAATTTTAAGTTTTTGTAATTTATAGTCCATTGTTCTGGATATCTTTTTTTGTGTTCCCACTGACCTCCACCTTTATTACTTCTATGATAATGTCCGTGAGGGTTTTTCCATAGAGCCCATTCAGACTCCATTGGCCATACAACCTGTGGGTCTGGTCTTCTAAGTACATACTTACCCCAACGCTCTAATTTTTCTCCATTTCCCATATCTATAAGTTCATAATCTTTCCATTTATCTGCTAATAATAACATATCTTTCCTCCTATAAAATAACTCTCAATCCTATGTATTATACCACAAAATCAGTCATTTTTTGCTGTTTTAGATACTTTCTATTCTTTACATTTATTGTTAACATTATTACTCTCTTAAACATATTATATAGTATCTGATTTTTTTAATAAGAGGAGGAGAGTTTTAATGGAAAATTATCAAGCTACAAATACTTGTACATATAACATATTATATGTGCAGTTTAACGAAGACTTTGGCAGAAGCAAATACTTTTCATATGATGTAAAATATCCTATTCTGTACAATATTAGAAATCAATCCACCTATGTAAATCCGCCTATTTTAAACAACATAAATTCTGCTGTAAAGATGACTGTAAATAATTTTAAGCTTGGGTTGCAAGAAGAAGAACAAGAATATAATAATGCAGCTTCTCAAAATTCACTTCCAAAACAAAGTTACTGGGTTTCTACTAATTATGCAGTTACTTTCAGTAAAAACTATGTACTAAGTATGATATTAAATCTTATGGGATTTGCTAGTAGTTATGGACCTAAGTACAATACATTAAATAATTACAATATAGACTTAACAAATGGAAAAGAACTTTTACTAGGTGATATTTTTAGAGATGGAGTTGACTATATAAACATAATAACTGATTATATAAAAGCTGAAATTAATGAAAACAGAGAAATGTATTACTCTAATGTAGAATTAGTTATACCTGAAGATCAGGCATTTTATATTACAGATGATGGGATTGTTATCTATTTTGGTGTAGATGAGATAGCGCCTGAAAGCTTTGGAATTCCTAAATTTAAGATGAGATTTTCTGATTTTGGAAATTTTATAAATCAACGTTTCTATTGTATCTCTCCAGACATATATGTTCAATCAAGAGGAAGAACTAAGCATTTTATGGTATAAAAATATAGATAATTCTGAGCCCTATTTTAGTATATCAAGATTTATGCTGGAGTAGGGTTAAGATTTATCTATCTTAAAAACATAATTTAAACAGTACTATTTGTATATGTTAGTTATATAGACTCAGACCTACTGATAAACATTTATATAGTACAATTAATTTGTATTAAAAGTTTTAACTTTTGACTCAACAAGAAGATTATATTATTATATATATTTAAGTTGTTATTTTTTTTTATACATTTGCTGATAAGCAGAATTTTTATTGATTACTTCTACCTTTAAATTGGGATTACTTACTACTTCATACAAAAAAAGTTTTCCTAATTTTAACCTGATGTTCATCTCCAACCTGTTCCATTCATAGCCTTTGAACAATTCTTTTAATAAAAAAACTTCTCCGCAATGGATGTTTTTTAACTCATCTATTGCATCATTTAACAGACTATTCATATTATTTCCTCCAATTTGTATAATTTCATTAACTTCATTATATTGTTAATTTTTGACATAGTCAAACAAATTATAAAGGAATTATAATGGTGTCAAAAGTTAACAGTATTGACACCAAAAACTCGTTTTAGTAAAATGTATAAAGACAAGTAGATACAGATATCTACAAATTCCTGCATTAAATATTTACGTTAGGAAGTGATTATTATTATATATGGATATTGCCGTGTCAGTACAAAGAACCAGACAGATAACAATAGTTTGTATCAACAACAGCAAGAGATATTAAGCAAGTATAACAATGCTAAAATAATAAAAGAAACTTATACAGGGACTACCACAAATAGACCTAAATTTGAAAAGATTATATCTTCTTTAAAGAAGGGAGATTTACTTGTTGCGACTAAACTTGATAGGCTAGCTAGAAGTACATCAGATGGGATACAACTGATAGAGGGTTTATTTGCTAAAGAAGTTAGTGTCCATATTTTAAATATAGGTCTCCTAGAAAATACTTCAATGGGGAAATTCTTTTTAACTACATTACTTGCAGTTGCAGAACTTGAAAGAAATATGATAATAGAACGAACTCAGTTGGGAAAAGAATTTGCTAGAAAGAAAAAAGATTTTAAGGATGGTAGACCAAAGAAATATAGTAATCAGCAGATACAATACGCATTGGGATTATTAAATTCTAAGCCTTATAGAGAGGTTGTGAAGATGACTGGTATCTCTAAAAGCACACTTATTCGTGCGAAGAAATCAACTTAATGAGATTTTACTTATAAAAAATTAGAGGTATAAATAAATTGGATTATTTGAATATATTTATGCCTCTAATTAATTTTATTTACAGATGTTAAATTATAGTAATGTATAATTACTATAGACTTTTGATGAGAAAATGACAATAAAAGAATTTATACAGAGAACAAAAAATTGATACTTTATGTATTGAATCAAATTTAATATAAAAAGAGATATGTCTTAAAACAAGCTTATTTTAAGACATATCTCTTTTTATATTAAATTTTTTAAACATTGTAAAAAAAATATCAAAAACATATTGACTCTATAGTTACTATAGAGTTTATAATTAAAACTATAAAAAAGCAAAATAAGTGTCAGATTTTTAGAAATTATAACAAATATAAAAGTATACTTAAAAAGTTTGTATTAATTAAAGCTGAATTGGTGAAATTTGGCAGGGAAAACGTTGTATAAATAGGTCAAAATAGGAGGAATTAAAATGAGTAATAATATTAATCAAGATTTGGAGACAAAAATAATACATTGGGGACATAGTGCAGACCCAACAACAGGTGCATTAGCTACTCCAATATGTCAAACAGCAACATTTGCTGCAAAGACAGTAGAGCATTTTGAAGAGTTATGTATGACATGGGGGTATGTATATACAAGAGAGTGTAATCCGACACTTACAGAGCTAGAGGCTAAATTAGCTATGCTTGAAAATGCAGAAAGTGCTATTTCTAGTACATCAGGTATGGGAGCAATAACATCTACTATATTAGCATTAGTAAAAAGTGGAGACCATATAGTTAGTTCTGATGGAATATTCTCACATACTAAATTATTTATGTCTGAGTTGTTAGCCAAATTTGGCGTTGAAGTTACATTTGTAGATGCAGTAAACCCACAAAATGTAAAAGATGCAATGAAATCAAATACTAAGATAGTTTATATAGAAAGTCCATTAAATCCATCACTAGATTTAGTAGATATAAAAACAATAGCAGAAATTGCTCACGAAAATAAGAGTTTAGCTATTGTTGACAGCACTTTTGGTACTCCAATTATACAAAGACCAATAGACTTAGGCGCAGACTTAGTAATACATAGTCTTACTAAGTTTATAAATGGACATGGAGATACTTTAGGGGGAGCAGTAGCAGGTTCAAAGGAATTAATAGATTTAGTTAGATGGCCAAGTTTATGTTGTTTTACAGGAGCATCTTTACCACCAATGAGTGCATGGATGATTTTAAGAGGCATGAAAACGTTAGACATGAGAATGAAAAAACACTGTGAAAATGGATTGGCAGTAGCAGAGTTTTTAGAGCAAGAAGAAAATGTAGAACTGGTAAAATATCCAGCACTAAAAACTCATCCTCAGTATGAACTTTGTAAAACTCAAATGAATGGTTTAGGTGGAGGAGTAGTTTCATTTAAACTTAAAGACGGAATAAATGGATTAACAAGAGACCAAGCTAGTAGAAAATTAATGAACTCTTTAGAACTTGCAACAATAGCAACAAGTTTAGGAGAAGAACATACATTAGTTCAAATGAATGGAGAAAATCTAATAAGAATAGCAGTAGGATTAGAGTCTGCAAATGATATAATAAATGACTTTAAACAAGCTATAGAAAAATTAAAATAAAGTTATATAAATAAAACTAGAAAATTATAAAATCTTAAGGAGACAAAATCATGGAAAACAAAAGTAATGTTAAGAGATTTTTGGTAATATTCATATTGGCATTTGGAACAACAGCTATGTATAGTTTACCATATATGAAGTCATCATTTTATGATCCAATGCAACAAGCATTAGCATTGAGTCATACGCAAATAGGGAACTTATTGAGTTTATATGGATTAGTAGGAATGGTATCTTATTTTATAGGTGGATGGTTTGCTGATAGATTTTCAGTTAGAAAACTGATAACTTTTTCTTTAATTGCTTCAGGAGCATTAGGGTTTTACTTCTCAACATTTCCATCATACAACATGATTCTTTTAATATTTGTATTATGGGGATTTACAACAATATTAACATTCTTCTCAGCTTCTGTTAAGGTTGTTAGAATGCAAGGTAGTGAATCAGAGCAAGGAAGAATATTTGGATTTTATGAAGGTTTATCAGGGGTATCAGGTACATTAATTTCTTTTATAGGTCTTTACTTCTTTGGAAAGTTTGCTGAAATAACTATTGGATTTAAATATGTAGTATGGTTATATTCTGCAGCATCTATAATATGTGGTATACTTTTATTCTTCTTAGTAGAAGAAAAGAAAGATACTGGAGCATCAGATGAAGGATTAAGCATTAAATCATTACTAAAAGTAGTTACAATGCCAAAAGCTTGGCTGATTGGTCTTATAATATTTTCAACTTACTTAGTATTTTCAAGTTTAACTTATTTAAGCCCATACTTATCAGAAGTTTATGTAATGCCAATGACTTTAGTTTCAGCTTTATCAATAATTAGAACTTATGTTATAAAAATGGGAGCATCTCCTATTGCAGGTGTTATAACAGATAAAGTTGGTTCATCTATAAGAGTAATGTTTGTAGGATTTATATTAATGACAATAAGTACAGCAGCTTACTTAGTAATCCCTAAGAGTGCAGCACTTATATGGATAGCTGTAATAAATATGATAATACTAAGTGTAATCTTATTTGGATTTAGAGGTATATACTTTGCATCTGTTTCAGAGTCTAATATATCTTTAGAAACTACAGGAGCAGTAGTTGGATTCGCTTCATTTATAGGATTTTCTCCAGATGCATTTTACTATACAGTTGCAGGTAACTGGTTAGATAAATATGGACAAACAGGATATACATATATATTTATTCTATCTGTAGTGTGTGCAGTTATAGGTATATTTGCCACTTATGCTTTAAATAAAATAAATAAAAAAGAAAATAAAAACTTGAATAATAAAATCGCTTAAATACTTATAATTATTTATATAACTCTACCTATTTTTTTAAAATGGGTAGAGTTGTTCATGTTTAAAATAATAATAGTTTTAGTTTAGAGATTTCATGATTATAAAATAAATTTATAACATGTGGTATAAAGTAAGTTTAATTAAAAAATAACAGTAACTATTTAAATATTAAAATAGAAAATTAAGACAATAATAAGAATATGGAGAGTAGATATGTTAGCATTATGGGAAAATGGAATTATAATTATATTTGCATTTCTATTGTTAGGGATAGGCTATTATTTTTCTAGAAATGTAAAAGATATGGAAAGTTATTACCTAGGAAATCGAAGTTTACCATGGTCTTTGATAGTAGGTACTTTGGTTGCCTCTTGGTATGGTGGAGTTGGTACAGTGGGTAGTGTAGAGTATGCAGCTATATATGGGATATCTGCATGGGCAGTATGGTCAATAGCTGCACATATTGGAAGAATGCCTTTAGCATTGTGGGTTGGACCAAGAATTCATATAAGAACTAATATAACAGTTCCTGATTTATTAGAAAGTTTTTATGGAAAGCAAGTTGCTATAATTGGAGCAGTTTTAATGTTTATATATTGTGCACAACTTGGAGAAATAACAGCTATGGGAACTATAGGTAATGTAGCTTGGGGAATTGATAAACAGCTAATAGGGTTTATAATGGTAGTGGTAGTAGTTATATTGACAGTTCTTGGTGGTCTTATGGGAGTTGCCATTACAGATATGGTATTGTTTTTCTGCATGGTATTTGGTCTAACTATGGTTATGCCAGGTCAATTTGACCAAATAGGTGGTTTTCAAGGTCTTACAGAAGCACTTAAAGATGCACCTCAGTTAATGCATCCTACAAAAGGTATGTCAGCAATGAAAGCATTGATGTTAATAGTATATTCATTTGGAGCTTATTCAGACCCAACGTTTTACCAAAGATTTTCAGCAGCAGATTCTCCAAAAGTTGGGAGAAGAGCTTTATTGACTTGTTTTTCTCTATGGATATGTTTTGACATGGTATTAACTATGACAGGTCTTATAGTTAGAGCCACTTATCCAGAAATGGCTCCAGCAGCTGGGTATATAACTTTAGTTTTAAATACATTGCCAGAAGGTATAAGAGTTATATTTATAATCGGAATTTTAGGTTCAATAATATCAACACTAGATAGTTATTATCTAGCAGCAGGAGCTACCTTAGCAAATGATATATATGGAAGAATTACTAAAAAAGAATTATCTCAAAAGCAATTAGTTAAATTTACTAGAATAGGTGTATGTTTAGCGGCAGTTATGGGACTTAGTGTGGCGTTTAGATTTGAAAATGTATATGATGCATGTATATTTGTAGGAAGTATTTGGATGGGTTCAGCATTTGTACCTATAGTAGGAGGTCTTCTTGGTAATGGAAGAAGAACATCTATGGGTGGTATTTTGGGAATGATTGTAGGCGGAGTAACTTTTGGTTATTTTAAAATGTTTCCAGTTCAAAGTTTTGAATTAGAACCTCTTGTTATAGCCATCCCTCTTTCATTTATTGCATGGACAATAGGAAATAGAATAGGTAAAAATTTAAATACACAAAATAATCTATAAAAAAGGAGTAGTTATTATGTCTAAATTGGTATCTAAAGTAAAAAAAGATTTGGAAATAAAATGGCTTGGTATAGATGGTTTTTTAGTACTATTATACTTTTTAATAACAGGATTTATATTTTATGGTATAGTAACTAGAAATGATATTATAGTTGGAAAGATAATCCCATATGGAGTCATGATAGCAGTAGTTATAATATTTTTTGATTATCTATATAGAGTATTTAAAATGACAGGAAAAAAAGAGGAAAGGGAATGATTTTATGGATATAAGAGCATTGCCTATAAAAATTACAAAAGATGAAGCTATAGATATAGCAAAAAGTGGAAATAATTCATTACTAAGTAGACTGATATTAAAAAATAAAGAAGTTCATGAAGTTAGACTTCATTATATAGAGTTTAAAGTCGTTACACTTAAAATTCATCAAAATAAATCTATTTTCATGAAAAAAAAACAAACTGGTAATACAAATGAATTAAATATTTTAGTAAATGGTTCTACGGGTGCTGGCAGTATAGTACAAGAACTACCAGTGTCTGAAATTGTAAAAAATGTAGATAATGACATCATACAATATAGTGATAAGGATGAAAGGAGAGTAAAATCAAAGGCAAATAAAATGGCTATAAGATTAAGTCACAGGTTTATGGGGGGTATACCAGAGATAGAGATAGTTAAAATTAAAAGTATCTTTAGACCATACTGGGTAGTATTCTTTGGAAAAGTGGAATTAAATACAAGAGTAAGTTACTTGCCAATTGAAGCAGATGGTTTTGTTATAGGAATGTAGGATATTTTATATAAATATATTTTACACTTATTGTATAATACATATTGAGAGAAGATATAATAGCTAGTTATATACAAGTATCTTTTATACTAGATAACCTAATTTATGATAAGTGAGTTTAAGGTGTATAGGTTATAATTATGGAGGAAATTAATTCTTATGATAAACTATAAATATACAGGGTTTTATATAGAAAAGCCAGTAGGAAATAATGTATTTTCATATGAAGAGAGAAAAAATAAGAGTATATATGTTCCAAAACTAATAAGTGGAACATTGGATGATGTGAAATTAGGAAACAAAGTCGTATTTAATGAAATTGATGAAAATAAAGAGATAAAAGCAACAGGATTGGAAAATATGGTCGAATATGTCCTGGGAAATAAAAGAATATATGTTTTTGATAATCATAACCATGCATTTTATTTTTGGATAAAATCTATGATGGCAAATGAATTCACAAGAGGATGTAAACTAGTACATGTAGATCAACATAAGGATACTAGAGAGCCTAAAAACTACAATGTAGATATAAATAATCTGGAGGACGTATTTAGGTATACAAATGAGGTTTTAAATGTAGGAAGTTTTATAAAACCAGCATTAAAACATAATATATTTTCAGAATTAATAATAATAGATAGCTCATATGGCTTTGATTTAGATATAGAGCCAGAGTTTGTTCTTGACATAGATTTAGATATATTTTCAGAGGATATGGACTATATACCATTTGATTTTAAACTAGAAAAGATAAAAAATCTAATTAAAAAAGCTAAAGTTGTAACAATTGCTACAAGTCCTTACTTTATAAACCAAGAGTATGCTATAAAAGTATTAAAAGAATTGTTTAATTATGATATAATGTAAGAGTTAACTTTAAATAGAATATGGTATAATCAAAAAGAAGAAACTTCCAATCTAACTAAAAGATTTTATACTATAAAAAAACTAAAAAAATATAGATATACTTAGGAGGAAAAAAGTATGAGTTTATATACTGAATGGAGAAATTTAAGTGATAACCACGAAAGTCAAGAAACAGAGGTAAAATTCTGGGAAGAATATTTAAAAGTTGAAGCTGGAATATACAATGAAATATTAAATAGTAAAATGGATGTTGTTGAAGGTAAAGTAAGTGAATTAGCTGAGAAATTTGGAACTACTAATGAATTTTTCATGGGATTCATAGATGGAATAAGTGAAAGTTTAAAAGAAGATATAGTTTTAGAAGATGTAGAAGCTGATAAAGAAGTTTCTATAAAAATAGATTGGGAAAAATTATATAACAATATGGTAACTGTCGAGGCTCATTGGCTATATAATTTACAAGGTTGGGAAGAAATATTACCAGCAGACCAAAGAAAAGAAATAATAAAAGCATACAAAAAATCTAAAACAGTAGTTAAAGAAGCAAAAATAGGAAGAAATGATTCATGCCCATGTGGAAGTGGTAAAAAATATAAGAAATGTTGTGGAAAGTAAGGTAATCTTATGTTTATTTTAAGATTTGCAGATGATGATGACAATTTATCAGTTAAAGATTTTACATCTTTAACTGATTTAAAAAAATATATTAGTGAAAATAGTATAGATAAAACATGGCATCAAATTGAAGAAGTTAAGAAAGTAATACCTAACCTAAAAGAGGAATAAAATTAAGTAACATTAAAAAGAATATTAAAAAATAGTTGTCAATAGTTGTCTATAAGGACAACTATTTCTATTTTTAGATATAAATATAAAATATACAGGGGGTATAAATATGAAATTTATTGATTTGCATTGTGATACTATAGCAAAATTAATGGAGAATGTAGAAACAAGTGAACTTAAAACTAACAAATATTCTGTTGATATAGACAGGCTGAAAAAAGGGGATTCATTGGCTCAAACATTTGCTCTTTTTGTTGATACTGAAGAAGTAAAACATCCTTTTGATTACTGTATGAGTATGGCAGATAAATTTCATAAAGAAATGAAAAAAAATAGTGATGTAATAGCTCTAGCTACTAACTATGAAGAAATTATGAAAAATCAATCAGAGAATAAGCTTACAGCACTTTTATCTATAGAGGAAGGAGCAGTGCTTGAAGGTAGAATAGAAAACTTAAAGAAGTTTTATGATTTAGGCGTTAGAATGATGACAATAAGTTGGAATCATGTGAATGAGTTAAGCTTTCCTCATAATAATATAGAGTATAGAGAAAAAGGTCTTACAGATTTTGGTAGAGAAGTTGTACATAAGATGAATGAGCTAGGTATGCTAGTTGATGTTTCTCATATTTCAGATGGTGGATTTTATGAAATTGCAAAAATATCCTATAAACCAATAATAGCTACACATTCAAATTCAAGAGCAATGATGAATCATACTAGAAACCTAACTGATGATATGATTAAAGTGTTGGCTAATAAAGGTGGGGTTACAGGAATTAACTTCTTCCACTTATTTTTAGGCGATAAAAGCGAAAGTAAGCTTGAAGATATGGTTAGACATATAAAACATATTGTAAATGTTGGAGGAATTGATGTTGTAGCTCTAGGCTCAGATTTCGATGGAATAGATTCAAAAGTTGAGATTGAGGATATATCTCAAATGGGTAAATTATACGAGCCTCTAAAAAAAGAAGGATTTAGTGAAGATGAAATAGAAAAAATATACTATAAAAACGCTTTAAGAGTAATAAAAGAAGTGTTATAAGAAATGTTTTTTTGACATTAGGAAACAAAGTTTTATATCGAACATAGTATAAACTAAGATAAAAATTTATTGGAGGTTTAACTATGAAGGTAGGAGACATTGTAGCTAGAAAGTCACATAACAAAGATATTGTATTTAAAATAGTCTCTTTTGGTGTAGATGAAAATAATGAAAAAATAGCTATACTAAAAGGAATTGCATTTAGAGTAATAGCAGATGCTTATATTGATGACCTTGAATTAGTAAAAGCACCTGATATAAAAGATATATTAATAGATAAAAATGTAGAAAATTTATTATATAAGTCAGTAAGAAAGGCTAAAGAGAGACAGAAAAAGATGACAAGGGCAGTTCCAAAACTTCAATTAAATTCTAACACATATGGAATGCCTGGAAAAGTATTACAAATAGATGGAGATAAAGAGTATTTAAAAATTTGTTTGGATGTATATGCTCAACTTGGAATACCTGCAGTAGGAGTAGCAGTTTCAGAGCAAAACCAGCATAAAGAAGTAAGAGCATTACTAGAAAAATATAATCCGGATATACTAGTAATTACAGGACATGATGCAATGACAGTAAAAAGAGGGGATATAGAAGATATGAATAACTATAGAAACTCTTTAAATTTTATGAAAACAGTTAGAGAAGCACGTAAATGGCAACCAAATTTGGATAATCTTGTAATATTTGCAGGAGCATGTCAGTCAAATTATGAAAAAATAATAAATGCAGGAGCGAATTATGCAAGTTCCCCTGGTAGAATAATGATACATGCTTTAGACCCTGTTTTTGTAGTAGAAAAAATTGCATGTTCAAGAATTGATGTAGTAGTACCTATTGATGAGGTTATAGAGCAGACTATCACAGGTGTTAAGGGTATTGGTGGCTCTGAAACAAGAGGGAAATTTAGATGGGCAATGCCAAAAACAATATTGCACTAACAAAAATTAACATAATTATACTGTATATATTCAAAAATAGTATTGACATTTTTGCAAAAAATATATAAAATAATTAGTTTAAACGTTTGACAAAAATGTTTATATGTGATATTATGTAAACATATAAACGTTAAAGAAGGTGATATTGTGGCTACTGTTCAAACTCTAGATAAGATAAGAGTAAGCTTAGAAAGACATATAGGAAAGAAAATATTGTTGAAAGCTAATAAAGGAAGAAAGCAGATTATTACAAAAGAGGGTATACTAGAAAAAGTTTATC
This sequence comes from Clostridioides sp. ES-S-0006-03, assembly GCF_020662275.1. Classification (NCBI taxonomy): domain Bacteria; kingdom Bacillati; phylum Bacillota; class Clostridia; order Peptostreptococcales; family Peptostreptococcaceae; genus Clostridioides; species Clostridioides sp. ES-S-0006-03. The sequence goes on along the minus strand of NZ_JADGMM010000023.1, from coordinate 17,668 downwards.
CAAGCGTGTTTGTTATAAAATTAGATGATGAAAGTAATGGATATCCTAGGGTATCTTATAGTTACTCAGATTTATTAACATCTAATGTAAAGTTGCAAGTTTTTAGAGATCAAGATAAATTACAAATAAGTTAAAATTATACCTATTAAAAATAGGTGTAATTTTTTTTTTGTTCCTTAAATATAAATATAGTGTGATATTTTTATAATACTTAAGGAGGTAAACTATGGAATTAATTAAAGATGTAATTAAAATTGACAATAGAATAGACTTTGGGAAATTTCAAACATTTATTGAGGCGGAAGCAGTAGTGCCAGACAAGAAGCTAGATGTATATGAGATTGTAAAGACTGAGGGTTACATATCACTTAAAAAAATTGAGATAGCAGATGGAAAGATACTTTGTAGAGGAAGTTTTAATTACAACGTAATTTACATCGCAGACGATAAAAATACTGTTTCTAATGTAGATGGAAAAGTAGATATAAACGAAGTAATAGAAAAAGATAATGTTATGCAAGATATGGAATACATGTTATTTTCAGAGGTAGAGCATATGGACTGCACTATAATGAATGAGAGAAAGATTAAAGTAGGAGCTCTTATGAATATAAGAGGAAGTTTATTTGAAAAACAGAGATTAGATATTGTAAAGGATGTAGCTCAAGTAGAAGGCATACAAAAGCATAGAAAGGAAATTTGTTTTCAAGATATAGTGGGAATAGAAAAAGCAGAAAGTTCTATAAGAGACACTATAACTATAAATACAGAAGAAATTCAATCTATAATAAGCTTAAATCCTTGTGTTAAAGTAAAAGAAAGTAGAGTAACTGATAATAAGGTTATTATTGGTGGAGTATTAGAAATAAATCCATTGGCTTGTACATATGAGGGTGAACTTGTAGAGTTAGATAGAGTGGGTATAGAGTTCACTCAGTTTGTAGAAGTTCCTGGAGTGAGTGATGGTATGACAGAGGAAGTATTATTGTCCATGTCAGACTTTAATCATATTTTTAAACAAAATAGTGAAAGTAATACAGGTCTATTAGAAATAGATTGTATGGCTTGTTGCAAGGTAAAAGTTACAGATGAAGTAACAAGAGAGGTATTACAAGATGCATACTCTCCTCAAAAGATAATAAAATTTGACCATAAACCTATTCAATTAAATAAGACTTTAAGAAATAGTGAAGAAACATTTATGGTTAGAGAAGGAATAAGAAATGATAATGATGATATACAAATAAAAGATATTGTAAGTGTTTGTCCAACTATGTCTATAGAAAATAGCTACATTGAAGGAAATAAAAGTATTATACAAGGGATTATAAAAGTTGAAATTTTATTTATTCCAGTTGAAGGGCTAAAATTAGTTTATAAAATTAGTGAAGAAATTCCATTTGAGCATGATATAGAGATGGATAACTTAACTGATACAGCATCAGTGTTTAATACAGCATGTATTGATAAAATTGAGGTTGATTTGAATAGAGACCAAATAGATTTGGTTATAAAAATCAAAAGATTTACTGAAGCATTAGATAAAAAGGCAGAAAGCTTTATTGTTAAAGGTGAAGATCAAGGTGTGTATGATTTATCTAAAGCCCCAAGTATAATTGTATATATATGTAAAGAAGGAGATACTTTCTGGAATATTGCAAAAAAATACAATACAACAGAAAATGAAATTGCAGAACTCAATGATATAAAACTTGACGAAGCAATTAAGCCTGGCAAGTGTCTTATTTTAGAAAAAAAAGTCGTATTAGTAGATTAATATTAAAAAATTTAAAGTAATTAAGTATAATAGGGTATTATAATACCCTATTATTTTATTTTTTGTAGTATAATATTATTGTTAGTGATGCATTATTCTTTAAACAAGGAGGATAGAATGGATTTTATAAAACTAAAGAGCAGGGCAAAAATAAATTTATCCATTGATGTCTTAGGAAAAAGGCAAGACGGTTATCATTTTGTTGAAATGATAATGCAAACGATAGATTTATACGATATAGTAAAAATAAAGGGATTAGATAAAGATGAAATAGAGATAAAAAGCACTAGTTTAGATATCCCTTTAGATGAAGATAATATTGTTTATAAAGCTGCCAAAATACTTAAGAATAGATTTAATATAAAAAAAGGCGTAGAAGTATTCATAGAAAAAAATATTCCTGTAGCAGCAGGTATGGCTGGAGGAAGTTCCAATGCCGCCGCAGTATTAGTAGGATTAAATGAATTATGGAAACTTGAGTTATCTGAAGATGAATTAAAAGACATCGGATTTAACTTGGGAGCAGATGTTCCATTTTGTATATCAGGAAGGCCTGCTTTAGCTCAAGGTGTTGGAGAAAAACTAACAGATATTAAAGGTTTACCATGTGATATAAGTATTTTAATATGTAAACCAGAATTATTTGTTTCTACAAAAGAAGTTTATCAAGGGTTAGATTTGAATAATATTAAAAAAAGACCTAATAATAAATATTTGATGGAGTGTTTAAATTCAGAAGACATAAAAGCTGTATCAGAAAATATGGTAAATGTTCTTGAAAATGTTACTATAAGTAAATATGAAGAGATAAATAATATAAAGCAAGTTATGATGAAAAATAATGCTTTAGGTTCTATGATGAGTGGAAGTGGTCCTACAGTTTTTGGATTATTTGAAAGTAAAGAAGATGCTCTAATTGGAAAAAAAGAATTATTAAAAAAATATAAACAGGTATATGTTGTTAACAGCAGTCAAAAAGGGGTTGAAATTTGTGGAGAATTTAACTAAACTGAACTTGGATAATTACAAGCCATTAAGAGATGTAGTCTTCGAAAATTTAAGAGAGGCAATCTTAGAAGGGAAATTAAAGCCTGGTCAAAGGCTGATGGAAGTACAACTAGCAGAACAATTAGGAGTAAGTAGAACTCCAGTAAGAGAGGCAATAAGAAAGCTTGAATTAGAAGGTTTAGTTGTTATGTTGCCTAGAAAAGGTGCATATGTAGCAAATATGTCATTAAAGGATCTTCTAGATGTATTAGAGGTAAGAGCAAGCTTAGAAGGTCTAGCAGCGTCTCTTGCTGCTGAAAGAATTGGTGATGATGATATAAAAAAACTTAAGGATATATCAGAAGCGTTAAAAAAAAGCATTTTGGAATCAGATTTAGATGCACTATTGAAACAAGATGTAGAATTTCATGAATGTATATTTAAAGCAACAAACAATAAAAAGTTAATCCAATTGATAAACTCCTTATGGGAACAAGTGTATAGGTTTAGAGTTACTTATATGTCTGATTACGACTCATCGCTTAATATTGTTGAAGAACATAGATTTTTACTTGATGCCATAATAAAAGGTGATAGTGAGTTGTCTAAGAAATATGCTACAGAGCATATAGAAAAAGCAGAACAATTTATGATAGATAAGGCTATGATGAATAAAGACTTATAAAATTTAAAAAACTACTTTGAAATGTTTATAAACATTTCAAAGTAGTTTTTTTATTGATATTGAAAATATTATGAATAAATTAAATTTAAATGGACATAATTGATGATATAAATTTATCTTGAGGGGGATTTTTCAATGAGAAAAATTAAAGTTAGGTTGGGAATATTAATATTAAGTCTTATATCAGTCATATCAATAATGACGATAGTAATAAATGGTGAAGTAAAAAAAATTGATAATATATCAAAAGACTATAAAGATAAATTAATAAGATTTCATGTCATAGCAAATAGTAATACAGATGAAGATCAAGAACTTAAATTAAAAGTTAGGGATGAAGTAGTAAAATATTTACAACCAAAACTACAAAACTCAAAAAGTATAGAGGAAAGTGAAGCTATTATAAAAAAAGAATATAGTACTCTGGAAGAAATAAGTAAAAATATTATTCTTGAAAATGGATATAATTACAGTGTAAAGGTAGGTATACAATATAGTAACTTTCCTACAAAACAATATTCTAATATAGTTCTTCCAGCAGGTGAATATAAAGCATTAAAAATTATAATTGGAAAAGGTGAAGGAAAAAACTGGTGGTGTGTTATGTTTCCTCCATTATGTTTTGTTGATGAGTCTAATGGAGTTATAGACAAATCTACAGATGATAAGTTAAAAGAAGTTTTAACTGACAAGGAATATAAGCTAATAAAACAAGACACACCAAAAAAAACAAGCAGAGTAAAAATCAAGTTTAAAGTAATTGAAGTAGTAAAGGATTTAGAAGAAAAATTTTAAAAAAATAAAATTATAAGGAGTGGTTTTAATCATGGACAGGTGGAGTAAACTGATAGCTATATTACTAGCTTTAACCTATATATTTATGCCTATTAAAGAGGTATATGCAGATGAGCCAACAGAGACAGCTAAGAAAGTAAACAAACAAGAAAAAAATGTAGCAAAAAAGGAAGTAATAAATTTATCTGATAATGATTTAATGTTACTGTCTAAATTGGTTGCAGGTGAAGCTAGAGGAGAAAGCTATGAGGGACAGGTTGCTGTAGCAGCTGTAGTAATAAACAGAGTATTGGACCCTAGATTTCCAGATTCAATAGAGGAAGTTATATATCAGAAGAATGCTTTCTCAGTTGTGCTTGATGGTTCAATAAAAAAGACACCAACAGATTCAGCATGTAAAGCAGCTAAAGAAGCTCTTTATGGAACTGACCCAACAAATAAAGCAGTATATTTCTGGAACCCAGAAATAGCCACTTGCAAATGGATAAATAGACTAAATCCATATCTGAGAATAGGGAATCATGTGTTTGCAAAATAAATTTAAATTTTTGAGTACTGAGAGGAGTTGTCTTTTTCTAGAAATTATTTTCTAATTTGAGATAGCTCCTTTATTTTTTGTTTAAAATAAACTATAATAATCATTTAGGTAATAATATATTAACTGTGAATATAAAAATAAATTTTAGCGATAAATAAGATGTTGTTAAACACAAAAATGTAAAGTAGGTGTTGTATAAAAATGAGCAATAGACCAATAGGAGTTTTTGATTCGGGATTAGGCGGATTGACGGTTTTGAAAGAAATAATGAAGATATTACCAAATGAGGATATAATATATTTTGGAGATACTGCTAGAATACCATATGGTTCGAGATCTAAGGAGACTATAATTAAATATACTTTTCAAGCTATAAATTTTCTAAAAACTAAGGATGTAAAAGCTATAGTTATAGCTTGTAATACTGCTACTGCGAGAAGTTTAAAAGAGGCTCAAGAAAAATATGATATACCAATAATAGGAGTTATAGAAGCTGGTGCTAGGACAGCTGTAAGTTCCACTAAAAACAAGACTGTAGGTATAATTGGAACAGAAGGAACTATAAGTTCAAAGGCATATAATTTAGAAATATCTAAAATAGATAAAAATATAGAAATTGTTAATAAAGCATGTCCTTTATTTGTACCAATTGTTGAAGAAGGATGGGCTAATACAGAAGTAGCTAAATTAACAGCAAAGATATATCTACAAGAATTAAAAGATAAGAATATAGACTCTTTGGTATTAGGATGTACTCATTATCCTATTTTAAAGAGAACAATAGGTGAAGAGGTTGGAGAACACATAAAATTGGTTAATCCAGCTAAAGAGACAGCTAAAGATTTAAAAAAGATTTTAGAAGAACGAAACATTATAAATAGCAAAGAAGCTCATGGAATTTATCAATATTATGTATCAGACATACATGAAAAATTTTCAGATATAGCGAAAGAATTTTTAAAGAAAAAAATTGATAAAATTCAAAAAGTGGAGATACAAAAATATTAGTTTATATGAAGAAGTCTATGGAGGAAAAATCGTTGAGTGTAAAAATAAGCATAAATACTAGACAATATGATGAAAAAGGTAATATGGACACCATAGAGATGACTACTTTTGGTAAAATTTTTTATAAAAATGATGGAATATATGTTATTTACAAGGAAAAAGAAGAAAATATAGAAATAACTAATACTATAAAAATACTTAAAAATGAAGTTAGTATTAAAAAGTTTGGTTCTATTAATTCAACTATGATGTTTAAATGTGCAGAAAGCAGTACTACAAAATATGTAACCCCACAAGGTACCTTATTAATTGATATTGACACAAGAGAATTGGATATAAATATACAAGAAGGGGAACACATAAAATTGAAAATAGACTATAATATAAAGATACAAGATTTATTTTTAGGTAGAAACAAAATAGATATATACATAGATATTAAATAATAACTATAGCTATTTTCCAGAAATTTTATAAAGGTAGTGAAAAAACTACCTTTTATTTAATTTATTTGGTATTATTATATTTATATTAAACTTTAATTTCTTAAAATTGATACAAGGGTTTAGCGTTTTTTTATAGAAAGTATACTTAAAAGTGAATAAAACTAAGTGTAAGAGGGATAAATATGATATTTGATAAGGTACTAAGTACTATAAATAAACATAATTTAATACAAAAAGGCGATAAAATAGTTTTGGGTCTTTCTGGAGGACCTGATTCAGTTTGTTTATTGCATGTACTAAATAGATTAAAAAAAGATTTTAATATAGAAATATATGCAGCACATTTAAATCATCAAATAAGAGGAATAGAAGCTCAAAAAGATGCATTATATGTATCTAAGCTTTGTGAGGATATGGGAATTGTATTCTTTGTAAAGTCTATTAATGTACCAAAATATTGTGAAAATGAGGGGTTATCATTAGAAGAAGGAGCAAGGAAGCTAAGATATGAAATGTTTTATGAAATTAAGGATAAGATTAAAGCTAACAAAATAGCTATAGGCCATAATCTCAATGACCAAGCTGAGACTGTCATGATGCGTATTATGAGAGGAACAGGTCTTAAAGGGTTAAAAGGAATTGATTACATTAGAGATAACTGTATAATTAGACCAATCTTGGATGTAGAGAGAATAGATATAGAGGAATATTGTAAGGCTTATAATTTAAATCCTAGAATAGATAAAACAAATTTAGAAAACATATACACTAGAAATAAAATAAGGTTAGACCTTTTACCATATATGAAGGATAATTTTAATTCAAATGTAATAGAATCTATAGTGAGGATGAGCAATAGCTTAAAAAGTGACAACGATTATATTGAGAAAGAGGCAGAAGCTAAATTTAGAGAAGTTTCAAATATAAAAGAAAAGAGCTTTGTAGAGATAAATTTAGAAGATTTTATTTGCTTACATGATGCTATCAAAGTTAGGGTTCTTAGAAATTCTATAAAACATATACTAGGAGATACTAATTTTGTTGATCAAAAACATATAGAGGACATAATGTCTTTAGAAAGTGATTCAAAAGTAAATAAAATGATAACTCTTCCGAGAAATATATTTGTTTATAGAAAAAAAGACAGTATAATATTAACCAATGAGGAAATTGTTAGTGAGGAAATTGAATTTTATTACAATATACCTAGTAATGGGTTTATAAAAATAAAAGAATTAAAACAAATTATTGAGACCCAAGTAATGAGTATAGATAGGTATAAGAGTATGAAATTAGACAATTCATCTAAAGGGTTTGATTTTAATAAGGTAAAAGGGGGTATAGTAATAAGGAGCAGAAGGCAAGGTGATAAGATAAAACTTGCTATGGGAAGTAAAAAAGTGAAGGATTTATTCATAGATTTAAAAATCCCAAGAGAAGAAAGATGTAAAATTCCTATAATCACAGATAGTGAAGGAATAATATGTGTTGGAGATTATAAAATCAGTGAGAATTATAAAATTGATGAAAGCACAAAAGAAGTATTAAAAATTAATTTTAACAAATTATAGGGCAAAGCAATGTATGAAAGGAGGGCTTCTATATTGAATAAGTTGCTAAAAGGGGCAGGTTTTTATCTACTTGTTTTTATAATTATAGTAGGTATAGTTCAATTCTCAGGTAAGCCTACAGAAAAAATAAAAGATTTAAAATTTTCCCAAGTATATAGGGAATTAACAGATGAGAATATATCAAGATTGTACTTTGTAAATCAAACTTCTGTAGAAGGTACTATAAAAGATACAAATACAAAGTTTAAATCATATGTTCCAACAGAAATAATGGGAGATAAACTTGCAGATGAAGTGTTAGATCAAGCTAAGGCTGGAAAATTAACATTTGGTGGTGAAGCTAAACCATCTACACCTTGGTTTGTTGAGATGCTACCTACATTACTGTTAATATTCTTTATGGTAATTCTTTGGTTTGTATTTATGAATCAGTCTCAAGGTGGAGGCGGAAAGGTTATGAGCTTTGGTAAGTCAAAGGCTAAGGTTCATAAGGATGATGAAAAAACTAGAGTTACGTTTAAAGATGTAGCTGGATTGGATGAAGAAAAAGAAGATTTACAAGAAGTAGTAGACTTCTTGAAGAATCCTAAGAAATATATTGAATTAGGGGCAAGGATACCAAAAGGAATGCTTATGGTAGGACCTCCTGGAACTGGTAAAACATATCTATCAAGAGCAGTTGCTGGAGAAGCAGGAGTTCCATTTTTCAGTATAAGTGGTTCTGATTTCGTTGAGATGTTTGTTGGGGTTGGGGCTTCAAGAGTAAGAGATTTATTTGAGCAAGCTAAAAAAAGCGCTCCAGCTATAATATTTATAGATGAAATCGATGCAGTTGGTAGAAAGAGAGGAGCAGGTCTTGGTGGAGGTCATGATGAAAGAGAACAAACTCTTAATCAACTTCTAGTTGAGATGGATGGATTTGGAGTAAACCAAGGTATAATAATCATGGCAGCAACAAATAGACCAGATATACTTGACCCAGCTTTACTTAGACCAGGAAGATTTGACAGACAAGTAGTTGTTGGTACACCAGATGTAAAAGGTAGAGAAGCTATATTTAAAGTTCACTCAAGAAATAAACCGCTAAATGATGATGTTAAAATGGATGTATTAGCTAGAAGAACACCAGGATTTACTCCTGCTGATATAGAAAACTTAATGAATGAAGCTGCAATACTAACAGCTAGAAAAAGAGAAAAGAAAATTAAGATGGAAACTATAGAAGAAGCTATAACAAAGGTTATAGCAGGTGTAGCTAAGAAATCGAGAGTAATAAGTGAAAAAGAAAGAAGACTTACAGCATATCATGAAGGCGGGCATGCAGTTTGTGCTCATATACTTGAGGAAGTAAGTCCTGTTCATCAAGTTACAATAGTACCAAGAGGAAGAGCAGGAGGATTTACAATGCAGCTTCCTGTTGAAGATAAGTTCTATGCTACTAAAAATGAGATGAAAGAGAACATAGTAGTTTTACTTGGAGGTAGAGTAGCAGAAGAGTTAGTGCTAAAAGATGTGTCTACAGGAGCATCAAATGACTTAGAAAGAGTTACAGCTACTGCAAGAAGTATGGTAACAAAATATGGAATGAGTTCTAAACTTGGTCCAATGTCATTTGACAGTGATGATGAAGTATTTTTAGGTAATAGTTTTTCAAGTAAGAGAAACTATTCTGAAGAGGTTGCTTTTGAGATAGACCAAGAAACAAAACGTATAGTTGATGGTGCATATGATAAGACAAGAAGTATATTACAAGAAAACATGGATAGACTGGAGTATGTAGCACAAGCCTTACTTATCTATGAAACTTTAGATGCAGATCAATTTATAAAAGCATTTAATAAAGAATTACCATTAAATGATATTGAAAATGCAATTACAGAGGAAAATTCTCCTAAAGAAAATGAAGAGCAATTAACTATAAATCTAGAAAAAGATAGAGAAGAAAGAAACAATGTTGTTGATATAAATAAAAATCAAGAAAATAAATCTGATGAAGATAAATAATTTTAAAATATTGATTATTTTAAGAGTATTATCTATTAAGGATTAAATATTAAGACTGAAAGTATAATGTTAAATTGATAAACAAAGTATATTTGCATATATCAATCTAATTAATACTTTCAGTTTTTTTTGTGATTTTAGCAAAGATTAGGCAAAATATTAAGCTATGGGAATTAATGGTATGGGTATATAAGTTTACTTATGATAATATATTAAAAAGGAATTTTAAAATTAGTAGTATTAAAAATATATTAATAATGTATAATTACTTATTAGAAGAAAAGAAGTCATGAAATCATATCATATTAGAGGTGAAGTATGCGAGAGAAGATAATAGAAATTATATTAAATAATAAATCTGAGTTTATTTCGGGTGAAGAGTTGTCAAAGCAATTAGGTGTGTCACGTGCAGCTATATGGAAACATATGAAAGCTCTAAAAGAAGAGGGATATAATATAGAATCTGTAAATAAGAAAGGTTATAGATTAGCAGAAAATCCAACTGATTTATTAAGTCCACAGAATATCTACTATAAATTAAATACAGAGTTTATTGGTAAGAATATTGAGCATCTTGATACTATAGATTCAACCAATGAATACGCAAAAAGAGTGGCTGTGAATAGTATAGATGGAACTGTGATTTTAAGTGAACATCAAAATATGGGAAAAGGACGATTAGGAAGAACTTGGGATTCCAAACCCCATGAAGGAATTTGGATGAGTATTATTCTAAAACCAGATATGGAACCGTTTAAAGCACCATTTATAACTTTAATAGCAGGAGCAAGTGTAACACAAGCTTTAAATAATCTAGGGGCAAAGACTTTGATAAAATGGCCAAATGATGTTATTTTAAATGGGAAAAAAATATGTGGTATACTAACAGAATTGTCTGCTGAGATTGAAAGAACAAATTATGTTGTTCTTGGTATTGGAATAAATGTTAAAATAATGGACTTTGATTCAGAAATAGCTGAGAAAGCTACCTCATTGTATAAAGAAGGATACAAATTGTCTAGAGTAGATATTGTCAGAAATGTATTGGCTGAATTTGAAAAGTTATATTTAGATTATATTGCAAATAACTCAAAAGAAGAAACTTTAAAAATATGTAGAGATTATTCTGCTATTATAGATAAGAATATATATGTACTAAAAGGAAATGATAAAGAATTAGTTAAATGCTTAGATATAAATGAAGATGGTAACTTAGTAGTTCAGGGTAGTGATGGAAGTGTAAAAGAAATTGTTTCGGGTGAAGTTTCTATAAGAGGAGAAAATGGATATGTATGATAATATTTTAGATATAGAAGGTTTAAAGGTTGGGCAAGTTGAGGATAGAATAGGGCTGACTGGATGTACAGTAGTGATTTGTGAAGAAGGTGCAGTTTGTGGTGTTGATGTAAGAGGGTCGGCTCCAGGAACCAGAGAAACCGATTTATTAGACCCTGTAAATATGGTTCAAAAAGTTCATGCTATAGTTTTAGCAGGAGGTTCTGCATATGGTCTTGAATCTACTTGTGGAGTAAGTAGATACTTAGAAGAAAGAGGAATTGGTTTTGATGTTGGAGTTGGAAAAGTTCCTATAGTTGTTGGAGCAGTTTTATTTGATTTAGGAGTAGGAGATTTTAAGTGTAGACCAGATATACAAATGGGTTATAAAGCTTGTGAGGTGGCAAATACAACTGTTTTAAATCAAGGTAATTATGGAGCAGGATGTGGAGCTACTGTTGGAAAGATAAGAGGGCAAGAATATGCTATGAAAGGTGGAATAGGAAGTTATTCTATAAAACTAGATAATGGATTGATTGTATCTGCATTAATTGCTGTAAATGCTCTTGGAGATGTTTATGAGGATGGTAAGGTTATAGCAGGCGCCTTAAATGATAAAAAAACAGAAACAATTGATACATATAAATTGATGAAACAAGGTGCAAGTAAAGGTGGATTTAGTATAGATAATACTACAATTGGAGTTATAGCTACGAATGCTAAACTGACTAAAGCTGAATGTAAAAAAATATCTCAAATGGGTCATGATGGGTATGCAAAAGCTATTTTTCCTATCCATACACCTCATGATGGAGATACAATATTCACAATGTCAAAAGGTGAAATAGAAGCAGATATAACGTTATTAGGTTCATTGGCTGTAGAGGCTGTGGAAAAAAGTATAATAAATGCAGTAAAAAAAGCTGATAGTGTAGAAAATATAATAGCATATAAAGACATAGTAAAAAAATGAGAAATATGATGAAATTAGCATATTTTTCTTGTCAAATTGTTGACAATGACAACTCATCTTGATAAAATTATTCTTGTTAGAGCAGGCATCCTGAAAGTAGTAGCCTGACTCATAATGATAAGAAACAAGAGTAAGAAAAATCAAAAAATTAAGTAGTCCGGCATCGTTAGTGAGCTGGAACGGAGGTGTATTTTTTATGATGAACACAAGTGCATCAGTAAGAAAAGTAAATGTAAGAAAGATGACTATAATAGGGGTACTATCAGCTATTTCTATTATGCTATCTATGACTCCATTGGGATTTATTCCAGTTGGACCTACAAAAGCAACTATAATTCATATACCAGTTATTATTGGAGCTATTATGGAAGGACCAATAGTTGGGGCAGCAATAGGCTTTATATTTGGAGTATCAAGTCTTTTAAACGCTATAGTAAACCCAACAGTAACATCTTTTGTTTTTATAAATCCATTAGTTTCAATATTGCCAAGAGTTATGATAGGTATATTGGCTTATTATGTATATCAACTAATAATCAATGCTACAAGTAAGGTATACATATCTGGATTAATTACAGGAGCTGTAGGTTCTTTGTTAAATACAGCTGGTGTTTTAGGAATGATATATGTTTTATATGCTGACAAGTATCTTCAAGCAATGGGTCAAAATGGTTCAGCAGGAAAGGTTATAATGGCTCTTGCCGCAGCAAATGGAGTACCAGAAGCAATAGTAGGAGCTTTAGTAGTAGCTGCCGTTGCTGCTGTACTTAAGAAAAGCAAAAAATAGAAAGAAGGTTAATGACATATGCTTCTAGTATTTGATGTTGGAAATACTAATATGGTTTTAGGTATATATAAAGGTGACAAGTTAGTTAATTATTGGAGAATTAAAACAGATAAGGAAAAAACATCTGATGAATATGGAATTCTAATAAGTAGCTTATTTAAGTATGATGATGTGGATATAAATGCTATTGATGATGTAATAATATCATCTGTAGTTCCAAACGTTATGCATTCTCTTGAAAATTTTTGTATAAAATACTGTAAAAAGCATCCATTGATAGTAGGTCCAGGCATAAAAACAGGTCTAAATATAAAATATGATAATCCAAAACAAGTTGGAGCAGACAGGATAGTTAATGCTGTAGCAGGCATAGAAAAATATGGGGCACCAAGTATACTTGTAGATTTTGGAACAGCAACTACATTTTGTGCTATTTCTGAAAAAGGTGAATATCTAGGGGGTACAATAGCACCAGGAATAAAGATATCTAGTGAGGCATTATTCCAAAGTGCATCTAAATTGCCTAGAGTAGAATTAGCAAAACCAGGTATGACTATTTGTAAAAGTACTGTATCGGCTATGCAATCTGGCATAATTTATGGATATGTAGGTTTAGTTGATAAAATAATAAATATGATGAAAAAAGAATTAAATTGTGATGATGTTAAAGTTATAGCTACAGGTGGGCTAGCTAAACTAATTGCTTCAGAAACAAAAAGTATAGATTATGTAGATGGTTTTTTAACGCTAGAAGGATTAAGAATAATATATGAAAAAAACCAAGAATAATTAATACAGGGAATTGGATTATATATCCAGTTCCCTTTTTATGATAGTTTTTTAGTGTTATGTGGTATATTATAATGAGGAAATGCAGATTTAGAAATAAAATCACAAAAACAAAGGAAAAAATAGGAGAAAAACGATGAAAATAGGAAATTTAGAATTAAAAAATAAAGTTTTTCTGTCACCTATGGCAGGGGTAACAGACCTTCCATTTAGATTAATTTGTAAAGAACAAGAATGTGGACTTTTATATACAGAAATGATAAATGGTAAGGCACTTTGCTATGATGATGAAAATACTAAAAAAATGCTTAAGATAGAAAAAGAAGAACATCCTGTAGCTGTTCAGATATTTGGTTCTGAGCCAGATTTTATGGGAAGAGCAGCAGAAATAATGAACGAATATCCAAATGAAATCCTTGATATAAATATGGGATGTCCAGCTCCAAAAGTAGTTAAAAATGGGGATGGTTCAGCACTTATGAAAAATCCTAAACTTGCAGAGCAGGTATTAAAGGCAGTAGTGAAGAATTCAAAGAAACCAGTTACTTTAAAAATAAGAAAAGGATGGGATGATAATAGTATAAATGCTGTTGAGATAGCAAAGATAGCAGAAGCTTGTGGAATAAGTGCTTTAGCAATACATGGAAGAACGAGAGAGCAATATTATACAGGTAAAGCAGACTGGAATATAATTGCAGATATTAAGAAAAATTTAAATATACCTGTTATAGGAAATGGTGATGTATTTACAATAGAAGATTCAATAAATATGTTAGACAAAACGGGTTGTGATGCTATAATGATAGGTAGGGGTGCTCAGGGTAACCCATGGATATTTAAAAGAATAAACCATTATATGAATACAGGCGAGATTTTGCCAGAGCCAACTCTTAACGAAAAGATAAGTACTGCCATTAAACATTTAAAGCTTGCAGTAGAAGAACATGGAGAGTATGTAGCTGTAAGGGAAATGAGAAAACACATCGCTTGGTATTTAAAAGGTCTTAGAAACTCTGCAAGATTAAGAGATGAAATTAATAAAATAGAAGACTATCAAGAAGTTGTGTCGAAATTGGAGTACTATATGGAAGACTCCTTGACATAAAAATAATAGTGACTTATAATATAGCGCATAAATTAAAAAAAGATTATAAAAATTTTAAAATATAATTAGGAAAATTCCTAAGAAATTTGTGAAGGAGTTGTATTTATAATGGAAGAGAATAAAGAGTTTTTATTGACACAAGAGGGATACGATAAATTAGAAGAAGAATTAGAGAATTTAAAGGTTGTAAAGAGAAAAGAAGTTGCAGAGAGAATAAAGGTTGCTATATCTTTTGGTGATTTATCTGAAAATGCTGAGTATGATGAAGCTAAAAAGGAACAGGCACAGGTTGAAGAAAGAATCTTAAAATTAGAAAATATGGTTAGAAAAGCTGTTATCATAGATGAAAGCAAAATAGACCTTAATGTTGTTACAATAGGTTCAATAGTTAAAGTTAAAGATTTAGAATTTGATGAAGATGTTGAATATACTATAGTTGGTTCAACAGAAGCAGACCCATATGATGGCAAAATATCAAACGAATCTCCTGTAGGAAAAGCGCTTTTAGGAAGAGCTGTTAAAGAGGTTGTAGAGGTGCAAGTTCCTGATGGAGTTGCTAAGTTTGAAATATTAGAAATAAGAAGATAATCTGGAGGAAAAAAATGAAAAATAATCAACAAAGCAATGAAGAAGCACAAATTCAAGAAGACCTTAGTGAAGTACTTCAAGTAAGAAGAGATAAACTAAAAAAATTACAAGAATCAGGTAGAGACCCTTTCAAAGAAAGTAGATATGATAGAACTCATTATTCTATGGAAATAAAAGATAACTTTGAAACTCTTGAAGGTCAAACTACAAAAATAGCAGGACGTATCATGAGCAAGAGAATACAAGGTAAAGCTGGTTTTATAGATATTCAAGACCAAGAAGGAAGAATTCAATCTTATGTAAGATTAGATGCTATAGGGGAAGAAGAATATAGTGTATTTTCAACATATGATATTGGAGACATAGTTGGTATTGAAGGGGAAATATTTAGAACTAAAAGGGGCGAAATATCTGTAAAGGCTAAATGTGTAGTATTATTATGCAAATCTCTACAAGTTTTACCAGAAAAATATCATGGATTAAAAGATCAAGAATTAAGATATAGACAAAGATATGTTGATTTAATAGTGAACCCAGAAGTAAAAAATGCTTTTTTAATTAGAACGAAAGCATTAAAGGCATTGAGAGCGTATTTAGATGACAGAGGATTTTTAGAAGTTGAGACTCCAATATTAAATACTATAGCTGGTGGAGCGAATGCTAGACCTTTTATAACTAACCATAACACTTTACATATACCAATGTATTTAAGAATAGCAAACGAATTATACTTAAAGAGACTTATTGTTGGTGGATTTGATAAAGTTTATGAAATGGGAAGAATGTTTAGAAATGAAGGTATGGATTTAAAACATAATCCTGAATATACTGCTATAGAATTATATCAAGCATATGCAGACTACACTGATATGATGGAGATAACAGAAAATGTTGTTGCACATATGGCTGAAGTTGCTACAGGAAGCATGATAATCAACTATCAAGGAACAGAAATAAACTTTACACCTCCTTGGAAGAGAATGACTATGGAAGATTGTGTGAAGGAATATTCTGGCGTAGATTTTTCTGCAATAAATACAGATGAAGAAGCATTAGAAGTTGCTAGAGAAAAAGGAATAGAAATAAAGCCTGGAATGAGAAGAGGGGAAGTAATAAATGCTTTCTTTGAAGAGTTTGGAGAAGATAAATTAATCCAACCAACATTTATAACACATCATCCAGTTGAAGTATCTCCATTATCTAAGAGAAATACTGAAGACCCAAGAAGAACTGATAGATTTGAAGCTTTTGCTAATAAATGGGAGTTAGCTAATGCATTTTCTGAGCTTAATGACCCAATTGACCAAAAAGGAAGATTTATGGACCAATTGAGAAAAAGAGAATTAGGTGATGATGAAGCTTTTGAGATGGATGATGATTTCTTAAAAGCATTAGAAGTAGGTTTACCTCCTACAGGTGGACTAGGAATAGGTATAGATAGAGTTATTATGCTATTAACTAATTCTCCATCTATAAGAGATGTATTATTATTCCCTACTATGAAACCTATTGATAATAATCAAAATAAAGAAGAAGAAGAAAAATAAAAAATACAAGCATTCTACTAAGTTTTAAATAAAATAGAGCTATTAAATTATCAATAAATAGCTTTATTTTATTTAAAATGTCAATGTAGAATGCTTTTTATATGTTCTAAAGAAGTTTTCATGTATTTAATTTATAAATTACCAACAAACGTTACAAATTGATATTAGTTTTTGTTGATTGGAACTTTATATTTAGAAAATATGATTGAAAGTAATTTATTATGAAAATATTTAAAGTAATTTTTGGGAAGGAAAAAGGAATAATTTTTGAGAATACTATATATAAAAAATTATTGGGGGAATGTGTGATGTTTCAAGTAATTGATTTTTTATGTTTAGTTTGTATTGGATTTTTAGTTCTTGATGTTATGGTATATTTTTGTAAGGATGCAATGGATATATTTGAAAGTACAACTAAGGTTAATAAAGTTAAGAGTATAAATGCTTGGGCAGATAGAGTCAGAACCAACTCATATTCTTACGAAAATAAAATTGCAAAATAGGAAAAACTGTATATGCATGTGTTACTTGTAATATCAAGGGTTATATCTGTTAGTTTTAGTTAAAAGTATTAAAAAAAACAAAGAGTTATAACCTTTTTTAAAATAAAAAACAAAAAAAGTATTGACGAATTATTTTTAAGGTGATATAGTATTACTTGTCCCCAAGAAAAGGGCAAACATGAAAAATGAACTTTGAAAATTAAACAGTAGGTTAATTTATAAAAACAAGAAACAAACCATAAAGCCAGATATTTAGATAACAATAGTATCTGAGCCTGATAAACTTTTAT
>NZ_JADGMM010000022.1:0-39365 GCF_020662275.1 Clostridioides sp. ES-S-0006-03 | reverse complement strand
AAGCATAATAAAACATAAACAACAAAACTAAACTTAATAAATTATTGAAATACCAACGCTTGTTAAAAAATAACAACAATAAACAAATAAAATAGATAAATATATCCAATTAAGGTATAATTAAGTTGAATTAGTTAGATTTATAATTAATATATTATATGGATTAGAGTTGTTATAAAACTAAAAGCATTGAAATTACAACGATATAAGCGATTGTATAAAGTTAATGACTTTAGCTTTTAAAATAGATAAATGAGAGTTTGCCACCCATTTGCCACCGTAGTATATTTTTGGGTGGCAAACTAGTTTGTAATTCTTTCAAATATATCTACAGTTTCATTTTTCATTTTATCTGTTACATGTGAATAGGTATCCATTGTAGTTGATAATTGACTATGACCTAAACGGTTTTGAATGTCTTTAATGTTAGCCCCATTTTCTAATAGTAAGGTAGCATGTGTATGTCTTAGACAATGGAAATGGAAGTCATTGTTTAAGGCTTCTCTAATTTGTCTTACTATAGTATCCATAGTGTGAATAGTTACCTGTTGACCATTTTCTTTAGTACATACCCAATCACTATCAAAGTAAAATTCACCATATTTTAATTTCATTTTTTTTTGATATAGTTTATGTTCTTTTAATGCTCTTACTAAGGTATTACCTGTAAATATAGTTCTACAAGAGCTTTCTGTTTTTGGTTGGCTTAATTCAAACATTCCATTCTTCTTTTTAATCAGAGTATGTTTTACTGTGATAGTTTTATTATCAAGGTCTATATCATCCCATGTTAATGCAATAATTTCACCTCTTCGCATACCAGTATAAAATCCAATTAGTAAGACTATACGCTGAAATGAATCTTGAGGAAATATATTTAATGTTTGATTAAATTCTTCTAGTGTAATAGTTTTAACTTTTTTAGTTTCTGTTTTAGTTTTAGTTTTTGGTATGCTTACATATTGCATAGGATTTTCTCGTATGTGCTTGTAAGGGTAGACTGCTGATTTTAATGACCTATGTAATATAGCTTTTAATACTTGTAATGTACTTTGAGAATAGTCTTCTTTGTACTTTTTGTTTATGAAGTTTTGTAGTATTGCTGGTGTTAGAGCTTTTACTTTATAAACTCCTAGCTTTGGTTTTATATGTTTTTCTATGTTTATTCGGTAGCTTTCTTGAGTGTTGTATTTACAGTTAAGTAAGACATATTCTTTGTACCAAAAGTCTAAGTAGTCTGATAAGCTGATGTTGCTTTCTTCAAATACTATGCCAGAGTTTTCATATTCATTTAGTGCTTCCCTTAGGGCTTTTTCTGCTTCTTTTTTAGTATTGCCTCCAACTCTTTCTACTTTTTTCCTTTTTCCTTCTACTATGCCTAGGTCAAAGTAGTAATACCACTTGTTGCTTCTTTTTCTGACTCCACCTTTCATAATAGTACCCCCTTTTTAGAATGTATGTTTGTTTTATGTTTATATAAAAGAGCAGATTAACTGCTCTTTATACATCTATTTATACTCTTTTTTTCTCTGTTATACCTAGAACTTCTTTTAAACCTTCTTGTAATATTTGTGAAAAATTGATTTTATGTTTCATAGCTTCTTTATTTAACCAGTATGGTAAAGTTAGATTTTTATTAACAGTTTTATTGTTCATTTCTTCTCTGACAATAGGCATATAGACACTAATAGGGATTAAAAATTCTCCTTTTTCTAGTTCTATATGCTCTGGTTTCATTGAATTAGGAATGTCTTCTTCATCTTCTTCAAGTCCCCATAAAAATAACTCTAAAACTTCTTTGGCATTCTTCATTCCTTCCTCAATAGTATCACATTCAGAAAAGCAACCTTCAAGTTCTGGAAAAGATATGCAATATCCACCTTCTTCAGCTACTGTAAATTTTGCAAAGAACAAATATTTATCCATTTAATCACCTCAATTTGTTGTATAATAAGATTGTAAGGGGTACAAGCTGGGCTATTTAAGCCCTGCTTGTTTTAAGATATTGTTTAGTGTTCCGAGTTTGAAGTCTTTGTTATGTATTGGAACTGATATCTTACCTTTTTTGGTTGGGTGTTTTAGATAAAGATGTGAGCCTCTTTGTCCAACTTCTACCCAACCATTTTGTTTTAATATTTTTAATAATTCTCTAGGTTTCATATGTACCTCCTTACAATTATATTATAACACGCATTGATGATGCGTGTCAATAAGGAGGAGTTTATTTATAAAAAGCATTTAATCTATAAAAGTAGAATGAAACTCTAAAAAATATTTTCATATATATAGAAGTTAGGTAAATTAGTTAATATTAAAAATCTGTTATTTCCTAAGTCTAACATGTTTTTCTTTCTTGATAGAAATTCTAATCTTTTTAATAAGAATTCAACACTAATCTCTAGCATTTCAGCCATTTCATATACACAGGTTATATTAGAGTTGATAATATGTATAATCTCTTCTTCTGTTATAAGAAATTCACATGCCCATCTTATGGCTTTGTCTTCAGTTTTATCCATTAGGATTTTATTTTTGTAGATATTTTTTGAAGATACATAATTTCCAACACTGGTAAAATGATGTCCTAATTCTTCTGCTAAGATTTCTATTAGTTTAGCATTATTTTGTTTTAATGAATTAAGTAATGATATAATTTTTAGACCTTGTTTGTTTATATACAATCCTTTTATGTCATCTGCTATTTTGTCAGTGTAGTAAATTTCTATTTCTTCATTATTTGCTAAGTCTAAAAGTGCGTCTAGTTTGTTCATTGAAATCCCCCTATAAAAGAATGTATTTTGAATTTTGCTATATATAAAGAGCAGATGTGAACTGCTCTAAATATTTATTTTTTATACTTATTTATTAAAAATTCAATATAATCATTAAGTTGTTCTTGAGCTTCTTCTGGTAAAACTTCATTAGGATTAGCTTTATGTGTTGCTACAGTATCTATGTGATTTCTAACAAGAGTTCTCCCTAAAAGGTAATCAATTGATACATCAAAAAAATCTGCCCAATTTTCCAAAACGTTTATTTCTGGTTTTCTTTTGTTATTTTCGTATTGTGATATCGTCGATTTATTAAAACTCGTAAGGTAAACTTTATTAAATTTTTCAACAAGTTCATCTTGAGTTAGATTCATTTCTGTTCTTAAAAATTTAAACCTTTCACCAAAAGTTGCCATAAATAAAACCCCCTTTATGAAAATTATAGCATAAGTTTATAGAAATGTGAACTTATTTTATTAAAGTTAACATAAAAATGGATTTATGTATTGACAAGTTTTGTTTGTGTTAATATAATATGATTATAGAAATTGCATTGTCTTAATCTTGAATAATTTGTCGAAAGATTTTTAGAATTAAAATGAAAATTGTGTAAAAATAATAATAAATATGTTAACATAAATAAGAAGTCAAATTAATAAAAAAGAACATAACATGCTATTAAAATCAAAATTAAAATGAATAAAAATATGTAGTTTTTATGATTTGCGTTTCACTTATTTAATTTATATAATATATCTACAAAATGATTTTAAGAAAAAACATAAAAGAAAATGTATAAGGAGATGATTTAATATTAAGAAATAAAAGATATGCTAAACTTAGTATACAAGTGAAATGATTACATAACATATGGTGTATTTGAAAATAAAAGGGATGGAGGTATTTTTAAGTTAGATAAATATTAAATCAGTATTTTATAAAGAAAGAGATGTGTATAATATAAAAAATTGTGTAAATAGAAAAAGAAGAGAATTTTATCTCTTCTAAATCTAAATACCACATAGTTAATATAATAATGTTTCTTTAATTCATTTGTAAAATTAATATAGTTATTTTACATACCACATAGTTAATATAAGAAATAAATCTAGTTTATATTGTTTATTACAGTATATTTATGTTAATATAATAATAACACAAATGGTATATTTATACAATTAATATAGTTATGGATTAAAAAAACTAAACATAAATTATTTTCTCAATTCTAATTCTAAACCATTTCTTTCATCATAGCAATATACCAATTAAATAATATATAGTTAATAACTATTAATATCTTATAAGTAAGTCAAGGGATTTTATTCAACAAAGCAAAAGCAGATTTGTAAGATGAGGGGTAATATAAAATATTTATCAATGGAGGAATATAATAATGGATGAAGAAAGAAAAAAGTTAATAAATGATGCAGAGAAATTAGCAAACATAGGAATAAATCAAATTTTAAAGTTTAGAGATGCATTAGATATAGAACACTTAAAGTACATAAATATAGTAGCAACAAATTTAAAGCCAAACATAAAAAAATAGCCACCCTTTTTTGGGTGGTTTTATTGTGTCATGTTTTTCATTAAGTTAGTAAGAAATACTTTTTGTTCATCATTTAGATTACTAAAAGTAAATAATATATTTTTCATAAATTTATCATCTTCATTTATAATATCTGTTGCTATTTTTAGTACTTTTTCATTTTCAGAGAACTCTATAAACATTTCTCCTTTACCAGTTTCTAACCATTCTTTATTAACATTATATATGTCGCAAATATCAGAGATAACACGCTCTGTAGGATTTACTTTGCCAGTTTCAATGTTTCCATAATTTGAGCGACTTATTTTTATTGATTTAGCTACTTCTTCTTGTGTATGTCCTAAAGTTTTTCGTAATTCGATTAATCTTTTTATTTTTTCTTTTTCCTCCATGTTTACATATCGCCTCTTTTCTTTAATAAGATAATACCATTAAATATTAATGTTTGCAACAAGCAATTTTATTTTTCAAAATGCTTGACACAATATATAAAAAGAGATACAATGATTGTAACAAGCAAGGAGGTGCTGAAATGAAAACACAAAAAATTAATTCTCATTTAACTAATTTGAATTTAGATGATGATGATAGAAAGCTTATTCAAATGACTCTTTTGTTTAAAAAATTAAATTTAGAACAACAAAATTATATTTCTGCGATGGCAGATGGTATGAAAGTATCAAATGAGCTTTTAGAAAAATCAACTATAAATAGTTGATACAAAAACACAGAGCTGAAATGTAATTTCGACCATAAGTGGGCGAAATATGACTGGAGTAGGTTTATTAGGTGTCGTTCAAACCGACAACAAAATAAAAAACTAGGGAGGAAGAAATTATGAGTAATAATTTACAAGTATTTAAAAACAGTGATTTTGGAGAAATAAGAACAGTTGAAATTGATGGTAAACCATATTTTGTAGCTACAGATATTGCTAGATGTTTAGGTTATAAAGATACAACTAATGCAATTAAACAACATTGTAAGTGGGTGGTGAAACACCACATACCACATCCACAAAGTAAAACTAAGACCTTGGAAGTAAATGTAATACCAGAAGGTGATATGTATAGATTAATTACAAATAGTGAATTACCAAGCGCTGAAAAATTTGAGAGTTGGGTATTTGATGAAGTACTACCATCAATAAGAAAAACAGGTACATACAATACTAAATCTAAAGATATTAAGGATGAATCAGAAATAAAATACATGAATGCTCAAGCAAGATTAAAAAATGCAAGAGCAAGAGAAGCAAAGATATATCTGGAATTAGCTGACAAAGTAGATATAAAAGAATATAAACAGATTATGTATTCAAAAACTACTGAACTTATTTCTGGAGAAACATTAATACCACTGCCTAAAATGGATAAAAAAACTTATTCAGCTACAGATATAGGTAAGATGTTAGGAATTTCAGCTAACAAAGTTGGAGGATTAGCAAATGCTTATAATCTAAAAACAGATGAGTATGGAATTAATGTATGGGATAAAGCTAAATATTCAGATAAACAAGTACCTAATTTTAGATATTATGAAAATGTAATACCAGTTTTAGAAAAAGTACTAAAGGGTTTTGAAAACTAAATTCAGAAGTTGCTAAATATAACTTTAAAAACTTAAATTTAAGGAGGAATAAGAAAATGAAAGAAAATAACAGAATAGTAAGTGTTGGAACTGAAAGTGATATGGATTTAACAGCTAAAGAATTGAATATGATAGATGATTTTAAGAAAGTTATGAATGGTGTTAACAATGAAATAGCTAATGATTATGGTCTTTTAGAAATAGATAGAGACATTTTAGACAAAATTGCATTAAGTACAGCTTTGAACTATAAAAAAATGAATTTTGAGTATTCAGAAATAGATGAAAAACTATTTGATGATTTTACTTTTGAGTTTATAATAAAGTTTTTTGGTGATATAGAAGAGGATGAATTAATTAAATATCTTGTTTATATAGGTGAGGAAAGTTATGAATTGAATGATAGAGAAAAGATATTTTATAAAATAGTAGATACTCTTGATACAATAGCAGACATAAAAATAGCAGACCAAAATAAGATAGAAAAAGAGGTAGGTATGTGCATTGGAGAAGATAATTATATAACTTATTGTATAAATGAAGATTTAATAAAATTTTACATTAAAGATGAAGAAGAATTAGTTATAGATAAAAATAGTATTCTGCTATATATGTTAGACATATTATTTTATGAAGTACATGAAGAGTAAAAGCTGTAATAATTAAATACAGAATATTTTGATAGTGAGGGGATTAAAAAATGGACAATTCAAATAAAATAGTTGAAAGATTGAGTGATAGTTTAAAAAGTTTAATAGAAATAGAGATAAATAAACAAGAAACAGATAGAGCTAAGAGTCAAACAGTTGAACAAAAGGTAAAAGTACTAGAGCCTAAAGATATAGTTGTTTTAATAAAAAGAGGCTATCCAAATTACTTGATAACAGTAGAAGAAGCAAGGGGAATTTTAAAATTAGATACAGTTTTTATGCGTAGGTTAGTGAGCACAGGTTTGATAAAATCACTGGCTAGAGGTGATGGTAGAAAAATTTCAAGATATGAAGTTGATGATTTTATTGAAAGAAATCAAGGTAGAAATTTGGATGAACTTTTAAAAGAAGCAGAAAAAGAAATAATCTAAAAAATTACTTTAAGGGGGTAAGTTACATGGAAGGATTAATAATAAGATTTGATTTAGATAAGTTTAAGGTAGGAAATGTAGTAAAAATAAGCTCTAAAAGACTTAATTTTGAAGGGAATTGTCTAATTGTACATGCTTCTACACATGAACTAAATTTAGCATACTATGACAAAGAAAGAGGCAGTATGGAGTATCAAGCTCTAACAATAGAAGATATAGAATGCAGTGATTATGAAATTAAATTTCTAAACTAAAAGGGGGCAAGTTATATGGAAACAGCTAGATTAATCGCAATAGGTCAAATTAGACAAGCAGAAAAGGAAATAAAAAAATTAAAGGAGCTAGAAGAGTTTGAAACTAGTAGTTTGAACTGGTGGGAGGCTGTAAAGTTTGCTAGTCAAAATATCTTAGAAGGACTAGAATTTGATATTAAATTAGAAGCTTCTGTTGAGTTTAGAGAGGTTATGATGTATCAAGAAGAACTTGAAAGAGATAGAGCGATAGATGTTCAGATATAAAGAAAAGAGCCTTTGCACAGGCTCAATAAAAAATAATATAAAATATAAGCTAATTATAGCACAAGGGGGAATAAATGAAAACAAGAAATGAAATAATTAAAGATTTAGAAGATAGATTATTTTTATTAAAATTCATGTCAGTGGATGAAGTAGACTATGATGTAAAATTTGGACAAATATCAGCATTAGAATCTTGCATAGATAAACATAGAAAAGGATGGACTTTGAAACAATTTAAAAAGCATTTAGAAGAATACCAATTACAAGGGGGTTGTGGTGATTACATAGATGGTTTTATGTCAGTTTTAGAAAGAAATACTAGAGAAATGGAGGGGGAAGTTGATGGAAGTGAATAATATTTACATAAAATTGATGGATGTAAGAATTAAGTTTAATAAATTAGATATAAAAAAGAGTGGTCAAAACAAGTTTGCTAACTTTAAATATTTTGAGTTAGCAGACTTCTTACCTCAAGCAACAGAGTTATTACAAGAAGCTAAATTATGCCCTATAGTGACCTTTACAAATGATTATGCAACCCTAACATTGATTAATGGAGAAAAACCAACAGAAGAGATAATATTTACTTCTCCAATGAGAGAATTACAATTAAAAGGTTCTAATGAGTTACAAGCATTAGGAGGAATTGAAACATATCAGACAAGGTATTTGTACATTCAGTTATTAAACATTACAGAAAATGATACTTTTGATGCTACTAGTGGAAAAGAAGATTATAAAAGAAATGACTTAATAAACTCCTCTGGTAAAGCAAATGAAAATGGTCAAATTAAGATAAGTCAAAATCAGATAAAAAGGTTGTTTTCAATAGCAAATACAATAGGGAAGGATTCAGATAGAGTAAAAAGTGAAGTATATTATAAGTTTAATAAAGAAGTTAAGGACTTAAGTAAACAGGAATATGACCAGATATGTGTTGGATATGAGAAATTACAAAAGGAAAAAGGAATAATTAAGTAGGTGAGTTTCTTGAGGGACAGAGACAAAGCAACTATAGAAAAAGGAAATATACTAAGTGATGGATATGGTCTTTCCCCACAATTAGTAGCTAGAGATTCATGGTTAACAACAGGAGCAAGAGCATTATATTTCTATCTATCCAGTTTTGCAGGAGCAAGTGGGACATGTTATCCATCAAGGGATATTATGACTCATGAACTTGGTATAAATAAAGATACTTTTAGTAAATATCTAAATGAACTAAAGACGAGTGGCTATATAAAAGTATATAAAAATAAAACTAGAGAGGGAAGGATGCAAAATAATATATATGAAATAGTGTTTGATAGAAGTTATATAGAAGGTCATATATCCATTAGATGCAAGAAAGAAAATAAAAAAAAACCATGTCCGAAAAAAGCAGACATGGAACCATGTCCGAATTTACCGGACATGGCTCAACCGGACATGGAAAAGTCGGACACTATAAGTAACAGTATTATAAATAACAGTATTAAAAGTAGTATGTATATAGAGCAACCTGTGGATAACTATTTAAAAGAATTTAAGAAGCTCTATGAAGAAAATATAGGAGTAGTATATCCAGTCACAGCAGAATGGTTATTAGAAGTATCTAATGAAGTAGATATAAAAGTATTTAAAAGAGCCATAGAGATATGTGCTGAAAGAATGAGTATGAACTTATCATATTTAAAAGGCATCCTTAAAAAGTGGAAAGATGCAAACATAACTACATATGAGCAATTAGAATTATATAAATTACAACATGAAAATAAAAAATCAAGAAAATCTAGCAATCAAACAAATAAAAATAAGTTTGCTAATTTTGAACAAACATTTACTCAATATAGTAACAAAGAACTAGATGAAATTATAAAGAAAAGCCAAAAGGCTAAATTTAAATGATAATAGTGGAGGTATTAAAATGAATCAAGTTGTATTAGTTGGGAGATTAACTAGAGACCCAGAACTAAAATACATACCAGGAAAAGGTACAGCAGTAGCATCATTTACAATAGCAGTAGACAGAAATTATATAAATAAAGATGGAAAAAGGGATACTGACTTTATACCAATAGAGGTAATAGGTAAATCAGCTGAATACTGTGCAAATTACATAACAAAAGGGAAGCTAGTAGCATTAGAAGGAAATATAAGAGTTGACAATTATCAAACTCAATCAGGAGAAAAGAGAACATTTACAAAAGTAAGTACAAAATCAGTACAATCATTAGAAAGTAAGAGTAAATCAAGTAATTCATATAAAGAGAGTGTACAAGATGAAACAATAGGACTAGACCCTCAAGGATTTGAAATTATAGATGATGATGAGTTACCATTTTAATCTGAAAAGTTAAATATGAGGTGAAATAAATGTTTAAAGTAGAAAGGTATTTTAGTGGCTCAGTAGTGGACAACCTTATTGAAGATGACCTTACATGTAGAAACTACTTAGCATTATATTGTTGTTTGTTAGGAGTTATAAAAAATGGAAAAAGAGTGTATCCTAAGCCAGAAAAGATACTGGCTGAATTTGGAGTTAAGAAGGACAGAAAAATAAAAAAAGAATTGCCAGTAAGAATTAGAAATGTTAATACAGGTGAGGTAAAAGAATTTGAGTCTATAGATGGTGCAGCCTGTTTTTTAAGATTAAAATATCAAGCAGTTTATCAAGCTATTAAAAAGAAAAGTAAAACTAGAAGTGGCTGGAAAGTTGAATACATTGAGGAGGAATAATGGAAGTTTCAAGGACAGAATACACAATTAAGAGAGCAAAAGAGTTATATGATAATGGAGAGGATATATTTATTGCTATAGATAAGGCTAGAGAAGAATATGAGGAGATGATTAAAAGTGAATATCTTAGCTAGTGTGATATTGGTAATAGGAAGTTTTATAGCTGGTAGGGTTTATGAGTATAGATTGAATCTAAAAGAGTGCGAAAATTGTGATAATAAGTATAATGAAAAATAAGAAAGAAGTGATTCTATGAATAAAAGAATAATTTGCAATTGGTGTGGTAAGTTATTTTACATTCCAAAAGAGTCTAAAAGAATTTACTGTTGTAAAAAATGCGAGAGAAAGGCTAATAAAAGCAATAGAGAGCATCAAAATTAATTTTAAATCAATAAAACTATGGAGGAATAGCAATGAATAAGTTTCAAAAAGCAGTTTCTCAAATGGTAAAGCAAGAGGAAAAAGAGAATTTATGGCAAGGATACGAAAATTGTAGAGTAGGTAGAAGTATACCAAGTTCAATAAGAATATATGTAAAAGGATTTAAAAGGTTTGGATATAGTGTACATGAGGTTTATAATTTTATAAATGATATTAATAAGTATTAGTAATTTTTAAGAGATAAAGGAATTATTTAATTGAGTAAATACAATAATAAGAAAATTATAATAGATGGAATTAAATTTGATAGCAAAGATGAATCAGAATATTATCTATATTTAAAAGAAAAGAAAGAAAATGGAGAAATTAAAGATTTTGGACTACAACAAAAGTTTGAATTACAGCCTAAATTTAAGAAGGATGGAAAGAACTATAGGGCTATTACATATACAGTTGATTTTGCCATATATAAATGGGATGGTGAAGTTGTTTATATAGATGTGAAAGGATACAGCACACAGCAAGGTGAACTTAGAAAAAAGCTTTTTGATTACAAATATCAAGATAAAAAATTGATATGGATTGCTAAGAGTAAAAAATATGGAGTAGATGGTTGGATAGAATATAGTGAACTTAAGAAAAAGAGAAAAGAAAATAAGAAAAAGGTAGCTTAAGTAAATAGGGGTGATGTTATGGCAAGTAAAGTTAAAAAGGAGTTTTTTATGGCAACAAAAAAGCACCTTGAGAACTACAAACAATTACATATTAATATTGAAAGTCTAAAACTTCAAATAAAAAATCTTAAAGAGTGCCATTTAGGTGATTTTATGCAAGGTTTAAGCTATGACAGCATTCCTATAAGTAAGACTAATTCAATAAGTAATCAAGTTGAAAATGAGTTAATTATTCTTGAAGAAAAGATAATAGAAAAACAGATAGAACTATATGAAATGGAAGCACTAAAATATACAATAGATGCATCCATAAGCAATTTAAAACCTATACATAAACAAATTATAAGGTATAGGTATATTGAAGGCTTAGAATGGAGTTTAATAGTTGATAAAGTATATCTAGAAGAGAGACAATTAAGAGAAAGAGCTAACCAAGCTATTAGTTCAATATCAATAGCCTTATTTGGTAAAAAGGCATTAATAGAACAAGAACCGTTATTTAAAATGTTAGATTTATAGGCAGTTAACAGCTGTCTATTTTTTTTACTAAAAAAAGGAAAAAAGTATTGATTATATCGGTACGACATGATATACTATAAATATAGAAAGGAGGTGAAAGAAGTGGTCAAAAAAATAAAAGAGTTCGGCAAAGT
This sequence comes from Clostridioides sp. ES-S-0006-03, assembly GCF_020662275.1. Classification (NCBI taxonomy): domain Bacteria; kingdom Bacillati; phylum Bacillota; class Clostridia; order Peptostreptococcales; family Peptostreptococcaceae; genus Clostridioides; species Clostridioides sp. ES-S-0006-03. Next base: position 27,427 of record NZ_JADGMM010000022.1, on the reverse strand, counting down.
TATCAAAGCCCTTACCGAACTTGTCCTTGAAATAGGTACACTAATAGCCGTTATAAAAATGGTATTAGATAGCCTATAAGACTTTAGAAGGGAAGTCAGCACCTTCCCTTCTAATTAAATAATAATACATGACCACTCAAAATACAATGGGAAAATATAAGGAATTAATTACAGAGTTAGGGAAATTAAGTTTTGGTATAGTTAAATTAATTGGTGCAATAGCATTATTAATATTTGCTATAAAATATTTATTTTCCTAGAGGGAGAGAAAGAAATGGAGAAAAGAATATTGAAAGTACTCTTATCAAAAAGTGGCTCAGGTTCACTAAGTCCTAAAATAACTCTACCAGCCACATGGATTAAAGAAATGAATATAACACAAGAGGAGAGAGAAGTTGAAGTTTATTTTGAAAACAATGAAATTAGGATTAAAAAGAAGGACCTAGATTAAATTCTAGGTCTTTTTATTGCCGTTTTTCTGCCGATTTTACAATTTAAAATATGAGATAATAGTATTGTGGAAATGAATATTTCTCTCTCAAAACTAAATATATATGTGGGCTAGGTTAAGGGATTCACCTAGCTTATATGAACAGACTAGGCAGGGCATGAGGATGCTGTAAGTTCAATTCTTACTATGTTCAAACTTATTAATACACTATATGTAGATATGTTGGATTAAATCCGAATTTAATTCAAATGTCTAAAAGGGTGGGGCTTGGTAACCTCACTCAATTTGCAAGTACTGGTGTGTAATCTTAGGTTCGATTCCTAAAACTTGCTCCCTTAAATATAATATGTATCCCCTAAAAATAAGACTTTAGATTAATTTTAAAGTCTTATTTTTTTATTTATAAAGCAAATAAAGAGGTGGTGGTATGGCAAATTTGACTGAAAAACAAAAAAGGTTTTGTGACTATTATATTGAAACTGGTAATGCTACAGAAGCATATAAAAAAGCATATAAAAACAGTAATCAGAGAACCTCAGAAAGCAGTGGGAGTAGACTGTTGAGTAATGATGAGGTTAAAAACTATATTGATGAAAGGCTGAAAAGTTTTGAATCAAGAAGAATTGCAGATGCCAAAGAAGTTATGGAGTACTTAACAAAAATATTAAGAAATCAAGAGAAAGAAGAAGTTATAGTAGTATCTGAAAATGGTCCTGAAATAATAAAAAAAGATGTAAGTATAAAAGACAGAAATAAAGCAGCTGAATTATTAGGGAAAAGATATGCTTTATGGACTGAAAAAGTTGACCTAGATGGAAATGTTGGCGTAACCATAATTGATGATGTAGGTAACTTAAATGATGAATAAAAAATTATCTGAAATAATAAATAAAAATTTCTATGAATTTTGGAAAGTAAGTAATAGTAATAAATATTTATATCATGTATTAAAAGGTGGAAGAGCTTCAGCAAAGTCAACTCATATAGCCTTTTGGCTAACTTTAGCTATGGTTAAATATCCTGTAAATACTGTTTGCTTTAGAAAGGTTGGTAATACAATCATGGATAGTGTTTATGAGCAATTAAAAGAAACTATAGAGATATTTGGTTTAACACATTTATTTCAGTTTAAAAAATCTCCAATGGAAATTATTTTTATTCCAAGAGGAAATAAATTTATATTTAGAGGTCTTGATGACCCACAAAAGATAAAATCTATAAAGTCAGCTAAATATCCAATTGCTTTTGCATGGTTTGAAGAGGTTGCAGAAATAAAAACAGAAGATGAGTTATCTATGGTAATTAATTCAGTGTTACGTGGAGAATTACCAGACAAATTGGATTATAAAATATTTTTATCATACAATCCTCCAAAAAGAAAGCAATCATGGGTTAATAAGAAATTTGAAACACATACATTACCTAAAAATACATATGTTCATCATAGTATTTATTTAGATAATCCTCATATATCAAAAGCTTTCATTGAGGAAGCTAATGAAATTAAAATAAGAAATGAGTTTAAATATAGATGGGAGTACTTAGGAGAGCCTATTGGTTCTGGAGTAGTCCCTTTTTCTAATTTAGAGTTTAAAACAATAACAAATGAAGAAATATTTCACTTTGATAACATAAGGCAAGGTAATGACTTTGGATATGCAACAGACCCTATGGCATTTGTAAGGCTTCATTATGATAAAAAGAAAAGAATTATATATTTTATAGATGAAATATTTGGAGTGAAAATGTCTATAAGAGAATTAGCTTCTAAGATTAAATCAAAAGGGTATGACGATTTTAATGTTGTCTGTGATAGTGCGGAACCAAGAAGTATTGCAGAACTTAGAGAGTATGGCATAAGAGCATTAAAAGCTAAAAAAGGATCTGGTTCAATAGAATTTGGAGAGAACTGGTTAGATGATTTGCAAGCAATAGTAATAGACCCAAATAGAACTCCAAATGTCGCTAGAGAATTTGAAAATATAGATTATCAAACAGATAAAGATGGAAATGTAAGAGCTAAGTTAGAAGATAAAGACAATCATTCAATTGATGCAACAAGGTATGCACTAGAGTTAGATATGAAAACACATGGAAGAGAAAGACAATATAACAGTAGATAGGGGGTGTAACATGCTAGATTTGATAGATATAATTCAGATGGAACTTACAGGCTTATATGGACAAGAAGTAATACGAGAAATGTGTGAAATTATAAGGCTGTATGATAAGTACGAAGGTACAGGACAACATTGGATAGAAGAGGAACAAGACTATAAGCAAACAAGAAAAAGAACCAATTATATTAAAAAGCTAATTAAAGAGGAAGCAAGGTTTTTATTTGGAAAGACACCAATATTTACAATTAGCCCAGAAAATGACTTAGATAAAGAAAAAGCGGAAGAAATAAACAAATGCATTAACAAAATTCTAAAGAGAAATTTATTTTCAGATAAATTAATTAAGGCAGCTAGAGATTGCTTTATTGGAAAAAGGATAGCTATAAAACTACATGCAGATAAAGAAAGCAAGAGTTTAAAGATAATGTTTGTACCCAGTTTAGAATTTATATATGAGCCATTCGATAACCAATTTGATGAACTTAAGAAAATCGTATTTTTCCATCAAACAAATCAAGAAGTGGAAAAAGATAAACAGAGAATTTGGAAACAAAAATATGAAATGGTTAATGGTAAATGTATATTAAGTGAAGGTATTTATAATGGTTATGGATTATGTATAGAAGAAATAGTAAGTGATACAGATTTAAAACTTAGTGGAATACCTTGTTATGTAATTCTTAATGATGGTTTACTTGGTGATTTAAAGGGTGAGAGTGACATAGAAGAGATATTTGATAATCAAATGGCTTATAATAAGCTTGCTTCTGAGGATATAGATACTCTTAAAAAAGGAATGAATCGTATTATATATGGGGTTGATGTTGAAGAAGAGTCAAGTAAACATTTTAAAATAAAGCCAGGTGCTTATTGGGATGTAGAAACATCTCAAACTGCTGACCAAAAACAAGCACAAATTAATACAATTCCTACTGATTTTGGATATGATAACAGAATAGAAAATTCACTTAATAGAATTAAATCAGATATGCATGAGGTATTGAATATACCGCTTATAAATAATCAAGACCTTAAAGGTATGATGACATCAGGCAAATCAATGAAGGCTTTGTATTGGCAACTAATAACTAGATGTGAAGAAAAAATGAAATCATGGGGTCCAGCTCTTGAATGGCTAATAAGAGCTATGATAGAGATGACAGAAGTATATAACATAGTTCAAATACCTAAATTAGATGCAGATTCCTATGAAGTGCTGGTTGAAAATCAGTATCCATTACAAGAGGATGAGGATTCTGAGAAATTACTTGATATACAACAAGTAAATGCTCAAGCAATGTCTAGGAAGACTTTCATTAAGAAGTGGGCTGATACTAATGATGATATAGCAGATGAAGAATTACAACAAATGTCAATAGAAAGACAAATATTAGAAGAAAGCTTCAATCTGGAAGAAGAATCAGAAGCTACAGGTATAGAAGAATCAGAGGAAGAAACTGCTGAAAAAGAACCAAAAGAAGTAGTTGATGACTAATGACAAATAAGTTCAATAAGTCTATGAAGAATGCTGAAAGATTCAGAGATATATCTTCAAATAAAACTACTAAGAAGATAAGACAATTATATAAAGATATAGCTAATAAATATGTAAAAAAATTAAATAAAGTGAATTCTAACACATTAACTGAACAATATTTAAGAGAAAGTATAGTTTATTTAAATAAAGAATATGACAGGTTAGGAAAAAAGCTAAAAAAAGATATTGAAAGGGAAATATCAAAAGTAATAAAAACTACTACAGATGAACAATTAAGCTTTTTTAACAACATATGTGATAACTATTCAGTTAATTTAAAGCCACAATTTACTGAAATGTTTAGTCAAATTCATGAAGATGTATTAAGGCAAGTTATATCTGGTAGTATGTATAAAGATAAAATTAAATTAAGTGATAGAATTTGGAGTAACATAGATAAAACTAAGAAGGATTTAGATTACATTGTAAGTAGAGGATTAGCAGAAAAAAGAGGTAGTTATGACATAGCAAAAGATTTAGAAAAATATGTTAATCCAAAGACTAAGAAAGATTATGATTGGTCAAAGATATATCCTAAAAGTAATAAAAAGATAGATTTTAATGCATATAGATTAGCATCTACATATATAACTCATGCATATCAAAAGACAGCTAAAGAAAGTTGTAAGAAGAATCCATTTGTTAAAGGGATTAAGTGGATGTCATCACATCATCCTAGGATGTGTAAAATTTGTGCAGATAGAAATGGAAAAACATACATTCCAGAAGAATTACCATTAGAGCATCCTCTAGGAAAGTGTACTTTTGAATATGATATTCCAATGAGTATGGAGGACATAGGGAAAGAGTTAAGAAGCTGGATAGATGGAGAAGAAAACTCTAAACTTGATGAATGGTTTGATGAATATGGATTAGAGTTTGCAGGAATAGATAATAAAAAGTATAATAGTAATAAGAAGAATAATTCTAGCTCTAGGTCAAGTGGAGCTATAAGCAGAAAACTACTTGATGAAGATGGAGTTTATTTTAGAAAAGAAAAGCATGCTGAGTTGTATTATGAGGAGATAAGAAAAAGAACTTCTGATATATCTACTATAGCAAAAAATACAGGTTATAGTGAAAAGGTAATAGAAAATATAAAAAATCATGTTTTTATGAATAAGTATAACTTAGATAATGGATATAAAAGATTTGACCCAAGTTACGATATGGCTTTATCATGGCAGAGATTGATAGATGGCAAAAACATAAAGGAAAGTGATTTAATTCTTTTAAAACATGAAAGACTGGAAAAGTTTATTATGGATAGATATGGATACAATTATAAAGAAGCTCATAATATAGTTGTTAGAAAATATAATTATGATAAGAGTTTAAAAAAGGAGGGATTAATTTGGTAGAACTATTTAGAATATTTAATGATGAAAACTTTGTTAGATATGAATATGTAAATGATGGGATAAAAGAAGAATCTGGTATAATAGCTTTAAATAAGAAAACAAAGGAAGTTATATTTGAAAAAAGGGCTAAAAATGGAACTTCACTAACCTTCAGAGGAAGAACAAAATATAGATTATTAAAATATGCTGAAGAAAATGTTTATCCAGAAGAGGATTATATAGCAATATATTAAAAACACTTACTTAAATTAAAAATTAGTAGGTGTTTTTTTATTGCCTTTTTTAGCTATATATAGGCGTAAAAGAAATAAATAGCAAACTATACTAGAGAGGCAAAACTCGTATAAAAGCGTAGTGTAGGAGGAAATAATGGAAGAATTATTAAAAAAATTGGGATACCAAGATACAGACATAAAAAACATAATTGAGGGTATGAAAAAAGATAAAATTTACACTTCTAAGGAAGAAAACATAGATGAAAGATACAATAAGTTGAAAGAACAAAAAATAGCCTTAGAAGAGCAAGTAAAAGGTGCAAATGATACTATATCAGATTTGAAAAAAAATAGTAAAAGCAGTGAAGATATAGAAGCAAAAGTGAAAGAATGGGAAAACAAATATAACGAACTTGATAGTACAAGTAAAGCCAAAATAAAAAATATGACTATAGACTATGCTATAAATTCTAAATTATCTGGAGTAAATGAAAAATATAGGAAACTCTTATGCAAAGAATTTGATACTGATAAGATGGAAGTAAAAGATACTGGAGAAATTATAGGTTTAGATGAACAATTTAAAAACATATCAGAAACATATAAAGAATGGTTTGAAAGTTCTACTCCAAGTAATACTGGTTCACCAGGTAATTTCCCAAGAAAATCAAATATAGTCAATAATCCTTTTATAAAAGAAACATTCAATTTAACAGAACAAGGAAAATTATTAAAAGAAAACCCTGATAAAGCTAAAGAATTTGCAGCTCAAGCAGGAATAAATTTATAAGAAAGAGAGTGATTTAAATGGCAGTAACAAAATTAAGTGATGTAATAGTACCAGAATTATTTAACCCATATGTAATAAACAAGAGCATGGAGTTATCAGCTCTATATCAAAGTGGAATAATTACAAATGATGCAAGTTTGAATGCTTTAGCTTCTCAAGCTGCACCAGTTGTAAATATGCCTTTCTTTGAAGATTTAAGTGGAGAATCAGAACAAATAATAGAAGATGCTGATTTAACACCAAATAAAATTACTTCAAGTCAAGATGCAGCAGCTATATTAAGAAGAGCAAAAATGTGGGCAGCTACTGATTTATCAGCAGCTATGGCAGGAAAAGACCCAATGGCAGCAATAGCAAGTTTAGTTGGAAGTTTCTGGGCTAGAGATATGCAAAAAGAACTTATAGCAGTTTTAAATGGTATATTCTTATCTGCAAATATGACAACAAATAAATTAGATATATCAGCCGCAACAGGAAATGCAGCAAAATGGTCACCAGCAGCTTTTATAGATGCACAACAGTTATTAGGTGATGCACAAGAACAATTAAAGGCTATAGCAATGCATTCAGCTACAAAATCAGCACTTAAAAAGCAAAATTTAATAGAAACTATTAGACCAGATGCAGGTCCAGACTTTGACGTTTATCAAGATAAATTAGTTATAGTTGATGATGGCTGTCCTGTATCTAAAGAAGGTGTTTATACTTCTTATCTATTTGGTAGTGGAGCAATAGCTTTAGGAAATGGTAATCCAGTAGGATTTGTAGCTACTGAGATAGATAGAGATAAGAAAAAAGGTTCTGGAGTAGATTATTTAATTAATAGAAAAACATATATACTACATCCAAGAGGTATAAAATTTACTAATGCAAGTGTTGCAAAAACAGAAGGACCTTCAAGATTAGAGTTAGCAAAAGGTGAAAACTGGACAAGAGTTTATGAACCTAAACAAATAAGAATAGTTGAATTTAAACATAAATTATAAAATGTAGATTTAGTAGGTGATAGTATGGATTTAGAAGTTTTAAAAAATATAAAAATAGAACTTAGAGAAGAACAATCACCTTTTTTTTCTGATGATGAAATTACTTATTACTATAATAAAAACAATCAAGATTTTAAAAGTACTATGTATGAGTTATGTATATTAAAGGCTGAAAATGATAGTATCACTTTACCTGGAGGATTAAGCATGCCAGAAAATAAACTATACTGGTTAACTTTAGCAAAAAAATATAAGACAAATGGAAGTAGATGTCTATGATAGCTCAGAAAGTAAAACCAAAGATAATTAAGGCTATAAATAAGATGCCAACAGAAGGTATAGTAAAAAGAGTTGGAGTAAATGAGTTTGGAGAGCCTTCAGATGAAGAAAATATAATTTGCAATGTAATAGGATTATATCATGAAGGAAGTAGCTCTATAAGTCAAATAACAAAGGATAAAGGTGTTGTTATAAAAGATAAAGAGCAATATTTAATGGTTGTTTATGATGAAGATACAATAAAAATAAAACAAGGTGATTTTATGTATTTGGATAATAATAAGTTTGTTATACAGGACCTTGGAAATCAAAATAGAATGAATATTTATTTTGATTTAAAGTTAGGAAAGGTGAGATAGTATGAGCAATGGATTTAAATTTGATGCTAACAAACTACTTAATGCCTTAGTAAGTAGAGAAATGAAAACCAAAGCTGCACTAGGAGCTTATGCAGATACTTCATCTCAGTTACTAGAAAGTAATGCTAAAAATGATAGACCATGGAAAGACCATACTCATGAGGCTAAAAACAGGCTACATGGTAGTTGGGAATGGCAAGGAGATACTATAAGGATAGCACTTAGTCATGGAGTTGACTATGGATTATACTTAGAAAAAGGTACAGGACCACATGTTATAGAAGCAAGACCAGGAAGTTACTTATTTTGGGATGGAGCATCACATCCTGTTAAAAAAGTTAATCATCCAGGAAGTAGACCATATCCAATTATAATGCCAACTATAGAGAAATGTGGACCAAGTATTATAAGGGGTCTTGATGTGATTTTAAAGTAGGTGAAACATGTTTAAAAAAATATATAAACATTTAAAAAGTAAAGGTTTTAATGTGTATTCAATTGGGCAACATCAAGGATTATGCATAGAGCCTTTTTTAGTTATATTTGAAAAAGGCTCACTACAAACAACAGAAAAAAATATAATAAAAGATTTATTTGAGATATATGTATTTTATCCAATTGGACAGTATTCTAAAGTAAGTGAATACAAGACAAATATTGAAAATGTAATGGATGAAATAGTAGGAATAAAACAAGCTTATGAAGCTTTACCTATTCTTATAGATGATGAGAAACAAGCTTATTTTACAAGATTAAGTTATTATGAAAACAAACAAATTAGGAGGTAATAAATATGGCAGTACAAATATTAAATCAATACCCACTTACAGATGTTGTATTAGTTCAAATTGAAACAGTTGAACAAAATCCAGTTACATATACATTTGATACATCTGATGAGATAGGGACAGAGGAAATCATTTCTGAAGGTGAAGAATTAACATTAAAAATAAAGAAAAAAATAATAGCAAATAGAGCAGCAGAAGATACAAGCTTAGGATATGATTTAACATTAAAAGATAATGTATTTTGTCCAGAAATACTTCAAATAATGCAAGGTGGAACAATAGAAAAAGAGGAAGATGGTAGCTTTAAGAGATACTTAGCACCTGAAGTAGGAAAGACTTTTTCTAAGAAATCTTTTAAAACAATAATCTATAGTTCAGTTGTTGGACCAGGAGGAGATACTGGGCAATTTGCTAAGACTACTTTCCCAAATTGTAAAGGAAAATCTGTTCCACTAAACTTTAAAGATGGAGAATATTACTCAAATGAATATGTTATAAATAGTAGACCTAATACAGGGCAATCTCCTTATGAGGTTGAAATAGTAGAAGAGTTGCCTAATGGTTATGAAGCTACAAAAGTATTTTTAGATAGTGCATCTGTAGCAGGAGCAACAGCAGGAGATAAAAAGATAACAGGATTAACAGCAGGTAAAATATATAAGGTTACAGTTAATAGTAATATAAAATATACTTTAGCAGATGGAACATTAACAGATACTGAGTCTGATAAAGCAGCATTAACAGGAACAGAGATAATAGGATTAACAAATGGAGAAACATATAAGGTTGAAGAAGTTAGTGTAAGTATATAAATGGATTAAAGCTCTAGTAACTAACTAGAGCTTTTTTTAGAAAGGGGACACAAATATGAATGAACTTAAAGTAACAAGTTTAGAAGAACTAAAGAAAATAAAATTGACTGAGGTAATAGAAGTTGGAAGATTTTTAGATGGAACTATGTTAGTTGCAGAAGTAAAGCAACCTGACTTAATGGCTCTTGCAATGGCTGGTAAGATACCAAATAGTCTAATGACAGCATCAATGAGTCTAGTTGAAGAGAAGGAAAGTAAAGATAGTACAGGTGAAAAAGTACTAAAGAAGATGAATGATGAGTCTAATTTCTCAAAAGAAATGTTTGAAATGATGGATATAGTGGCTAAAGAAGTGTTAGTTAACCCTACATATGCTCAGATTAAAAAAATAGGATTGGAACTTTCTATTGAACAAAGATTAACATTGTTTAATCGTATTCAAGGAGGTACAAAGTCACTAGAAAACTTTCATCAAGAGTCCACAGATACTGAGGATTCTAAATCAAGTGATAATGTACAACAGGATGCCTAGTGAGATATTAAGAATTAAAGATGAATATACTTCTTTTTGTTTCGATGAAGCTTGTATGTTTTTAGTAGATGCTATAAAAAATGATAAAAAGCTTAAATTTGAAAATGATGAAAAGAAAACTATAGATAAAAATGAGAGAAAAACTTTTGTCCAAATAGCATTAGAGAAAAAGAAAAAAGTTAATAGGTAAAATATTCTAAATGAATAGAATAAATTAATGTTAATTTATGATATAATGATAATATAGATATTTTGCAGTGTTCAATTTCTTATATACATTGGATGTAATCATTGAAAGTACTATGATATAAGCATATTTTGTGATATATCAAAAACACTACTGGTTACTCACTGCAATTTTAATATGGTTTTATATGTGTAAGGATTTAAAATGCTCAATTTATTTTGGGGTATTATATTAACTATGTGGTATGTAAAGAAAGGATTTAATGAGGTTCAAATAACAACTAGTGATTGTACTATATTAACTATGTGGTATGTAAAGTTAGCTGTGCTATTCATAGTACTCATAATTTCATTAAGTATTATATTAACTATGTGGTATGTAAAGAAAGAAGAACGAATAAAAATTGAAACTAATGTAAGTGTATTATATTAACTAAGTGGTATGTAAAGGTCGGACTTATTATCATAGATATCCCTTTTGCCAAAAGTATTATATTAACTATGTGGTATGTAAAAATTGTTTTAAATTGATTAAGTACATCTGTTGATTTATATTATATTAACTATGTATTGTACAATTAAATTAAAAAATATATTTGAGTTAGAGAGGTAGTATTTTATGTCGTTATTTGGAAGTAAAATTACAAAAGAAGAAAAAGAGAAAAATCGAGAAGAAACTGCAAAGTATTATGAAAGACTTAAAAATATGACAAAAGAAGAAAAAAAAGAGTATGAAATTCAAGAATTTATGAAGAAATATCAGTTAGAAAATTTAGATGAAAAAGATTTAATAGTGTTAAAGAGAATAGCAAGTGATTTGTTTGGAAATGGTCTTATTAAGGCAGGTATGGCTTTAAGCTTTACTGATGCAAAGGAACAAGCAAAAATAGGATACCTTAGTGCTTTAACAGAACAAAATTGGATGATAATTAGACAGTTAGCTCAGTTGAATACCAATATAGAAAAACTTATAGAAGATAAAAAAGAATAAATTGAAAATAGCAATACAGACACTTACTTAAATAGTAGGTGTTTTTTTATATGGAATTTTGAGGAAGGGAGGGAAAAATATGTCCTTAGAATTAGGAACAGCAGTAGGTTATCTAGATTTAGATGGAGGGAAGTTTTTTAAAGCTCTTGCAGATGCAGCTAAACAACTTAGTCAATTTAATTCAAGTACAAAAACCACAGGTAGTGCAATGACAGCTATGGGAAAGCAAATTGCTGACACAGCAAATTCTTTGACACAAATAGGTAGACAATCAGCATTAGCAGCATCAGAATTAAATAAAATAGCATCAACTTCAAGTGGACCATTTTCATCACTAAAAAACTCTATAAAACAGACTGAGAATGAACTAAAAACAGCTAGAAACACAATAGATGCATATGCTCAAGGTATATCTAAACTTACAAGTGAAATAGATAAGTCGAAGCAAAAGTATACAGAAATAGGAAACAAAATAGAAAGATATGAACAACAATTAGAACGTTGTAACAGTATGTATGGAGAAAGTTCAGAGCAGTCACAAAGATATAGAGAAGCAATTGAAAGACTTAAAAATTCTCAAACTCAATTAGGTAATGAAATCGAAAATGGAGAAGATTCTTTAACTGATATGAGAACAGCTATGAATAATGCAGAGGCAGAAGCTAATAGACTTAGTGATTCATTAAGAAGTATGCCATTTGATGCTATTGGTGGCAAAATGAGAGATATTGGTCAAACACTAACTTCTACAGTTACAACTGGATTAGTTGCAATGGGAACAGCAGCAATAACAGCAGCTACAAACACAGAACAAGCAATGTCGATTGTTAATTCTATATTACAACTAAATACAGAAAAAGTTCAAGGTGGTAAAAGTGAGTGGGATGCTTATGCAAGCACATTAAAAGAAGGTGCTAATGAAATTGGAATGGCTTATGATGAATATGCTAACTCTGCATATAATGCGATATCTGCGAGTGTAAAGCAAGCAGATGTAACTGAATTCTTAGCACAAGCAGATAAACTAGCAACATCAGGTTTAACAGATTTAGCAAAAGCTACAGATGTGTTGACAACTATTCAAAATGCGTATGGGATGTCCCAAAAGGATATGGCTCATGTAAGTGATGTTCTTATACAGACCCAAAATAAAGGCAAAATTACGGTGGATGAGTTAGCAAGTTCTATGGGTAAAATAATTCCAACTGCAAAAAGTCTGAATGTATCAGTTGAGCAACTAGGAGCTGGATATGCTATATTAACTGCAAAAGGAATTGCTGGTGCAGAAGCAACAACTTACATGAATGCGATGTTCAATGAACTTGGGAAAAGTGGGAGTAAAGCAGATAAAATACTTAAAAAATTAACAGATAAAGGATTTGCTGATTTGCAAAAAGAAGGAAAATCAACAGCAGATGTATTATTAATATTAAATGATTATGCAAAGAAAAATAGCTTATCTCTATCAGACCTATTTGGCTCGGCAGAAGGTGCAAAGGCAGCTAATGTTTTACTAGGTGATGCAGTTAATGAAACTACAGGAGAAATAATTGAAGGTACAAAGAGTGCTGATTCATTTAATCAAATGCTTAATGATATGAAAAATTCTACTGGACTTTGTGATAAAGCGTTTGAGCAACTGGATAATACTACAAAGACTAAACTTGAAGATGCACTCAATTCAGCAAAGAATATGTTATCTGACTTAGGTGAAGTTATGATGCCTGTAGTTGCTAAAGTGGCTGAAATGGCAACTGCTTTTATGAAAAGTGTCAGCGAAATGGCAAAGAGTAATCCTAGTTTCTCTAGAATAATTGTATCGATAGGAGCTGTAGTCGCAGCAATAGGACCTTTATTAGTAGTCCTTGGGACAATGGCAATCACAATACCTAAGGCCATTGCTGCAATCGGTACAGCAGGAAAAGCATTTACATTTCTATCCACAAGTTTTGCTATTGCAAGAGAAATAATAACACCTGCAAGTGTAGGAGCAAGTGCAGGAATGATAAAAATGTCTAAGGCTATGACAGCATTAATGGGTCCCATGGGTTTAGTAGTAGCTGGGATAGTAGCTTTAGGAGTGGCTTTTGTAGCTTTAAATAAACACATGTCACAAGACTCAATTCAAGTTTCAGAAAGGTTTGGAAAAAACATATCAGATGGAACACAAAAAGCGGTTGGAGCTTTTATGGATTTGGAAGAACAAACAACAACAACCTTAAACCAAATGTTGTGGTCTGGAGAAACTGTTTCGACTGAAATGAAGGATACTTTAATAAGTAACTTTGACTCTATGTCTAGTCAAATAACATCAAAGTTAAATGAAACAAAAGAAAGCAGTAAAGCAACATTACAAGAAATGTTTGTTAGCTCAACCACTTTATCAGACAAAGAAAAAGAAGCTTTAATAAAAAATACTGATAAAGTTTATAGTAACAAAGAAAAGAAAGTAGAAGAAAGTACAGCTAGAGTAAAAGAAATTTTAACTAAAGCAAGTGAAGAAAATAGAAGTCTGACACAATTTGAAGCAGATGAAATAAATCGTATTAAAACAGAAATGTTAAATACAGCTGTAAATGTCATGTCTGAAAGTGAAGCAGAACAAGCAGCAATAATGGAAAAAATGAGAGCTAACGCTACAAATCTCTCAGCAAAACAAGCAGCAGATGTTGTGAAAAATTCTATAAAGCAAAGAGATGAAACTGTAAAATCAGCAAATGAAGAGTACAATGAGAGACTCAAGTTAGCAGCTCAACTTAGAGCTGAGGGCGGGAAAGAAAATGAAGAACTTGCAAATAAAGTAATTCAAGAAGCTACAAAACAAAAAGATGAAGCAGTAAAAAAAGCACAAGAAATGCACAAAGAAATTGTTTCAGAAGCTCAAAAACAAGCAGAAGGTCAAGTGGAAAAAATTGATTGGACAACAGGAGAAATAAAATCGAGATGGGAAGTATTAAGAGATGAAATCAAGAAGAATATTGATACATCTCAAAGCGATTTCGACACTTGGTGTAGTAATACAGACAAAGGATTCGCTGATACGTGGAATAAAATAACTCAAGGAGTTTCAAATGCTTGGAATAGCATAACAGAGAGTTTATCAAATGCATGGAGCAGTATAACAGAAGGATGCAACAGTTTGTGGACAAGTATATCTGAAGGTGTTAGCAATGTGTGGAATAGCATTTTAGAATGGACAACAACTATATGGACTAATATAACAAGTTTTTTAGGCGAGTTATGGGAAAGTATTAAAGAAATGGCTACAAACGCATGGAATGGTATTGTTAGTTCAGTAACAGATGCATGGAATAGTATAATAGAATTTTTAAGTCCAGTTATCTCATTCATTAGCGAAATGGTAAGTATGGCATGGGAATCAATTAAAGAAACAGCTACAACTATATGGCAATCTATTTCTGATATAATACAGAGCGTTTGGGATTTTATAAAGGCAATTATAGGACTTGGCGTGGAAATAGTAAAAGCATTAGTAAGAGCTGCGTGGCAAGGTATAAAAGATATAACTTCATCGATATGGGAAGGTATAAAAAGCGTAATACAAAGTGTTTGGGATGCAATAAAACCATATGTAATGGGTGCAGTAGATGCTGTAAAAGCAGTTGTAACAAATGCGTGGAATAGTATAAAGGATATATCAAGTACAATTTGGAATGGAATTAAGACAGTTGTAACAAACGCATGGAATGGAATAAAATCAATTGCTAGTAGTGTGTCGAATGCGGTCAAGTCGGTAGTGTCAAGTGCATGGAATGGAATAAAAAATGTAACATCTTCGATATGGAATGGAATCAAAACAGCAGTATCAAATGCATGGAATAATATTAAATCGAGTGCTACAAGCTCAGTATCAAATGTAAAAAATACAACAACATCAGGGTTTAATTCCTTAAAATCAGCGGTTACAACTATATGGAATAATATAAAAACAGCAATATCAAATGTATGGAGTAATATAAAAACAGCAGTAAGTAATGGTGCAAATGCAGTAAAATCAGTATGTTCAAGTGTATTTAGTACAATATCTAATATTTTGACAGCTCCATTTAAAGCTGCACAAAAAGCAATAAGCGGTATACTTGGAGGAATTACAAGTAAAATAAATGGAATAAAAGATAAAGTAAGTGGACTTTTTAGAAGTGGTTCTATGATTCCTCAAAATAGCAATAATTTTATTCAGCAAGATATGTTACCAACACCAAGGATGTTTAAAGCATCAATAGAAGGTTTTGCATCAAGTAGAGGAAGTATACTAGACTCTATCAGCAAACTTTCTAATACTATGATAAAAGGCATGGGTAGTTCATCAGGAATAGTTTCACAATTTGGTAATGCAGGAAAAAATTCAGCAAAAGCATATTTAGATGGATTATCAAACATAGAAGAAGGATTAACAAATACACTCAGAACAGTCCAAACAATAATAGGTAATGGAAACATAAAAGAAGCTCAAGAAATTAAGAAGTTTAATAAAGAAGTTCAAAAACTACAAGAAGAAAAAGCTGAAGAAATAGCAGAATTAGATAAAGAACATAAGAAAAAACAAAAAGAAAGAAATGAAAAAGAAAACGAAGAAATAAAGGAAGCAGAAGCAAAGAAATATAAGAATAAAAAAGAAAAATTAGCAGCTTTAAAGAAGATTAAAGATAAATATAATAAGGAGTCTGTAAAAGACCAAGAAGAATATAGAGAAAAACTTGAAAAAATAAATAAAAAGTATGATAAAAAAGAAAAAGAAGATACTGAAAAGCATCAAGAAGAACTACAAAAACTCAGAGAAGAGAAAATAAAAGCTGAAAGAGATTTCAATAAAAAATATAATGATATTAAAGAAGATTATGCTGAAAAAGTAGCAAACTTAGATAAGAAATATATTGAGGACCAAAAGAAACTAAATGAAGAATATCAAAAGATATATGACTCAAGAGTAAAATCTTTAATGGATTATACAGACTTATTTTCTTCTGTAACATTTGAAGAAATTGACAATGATGAGTTAATGGAAAACCTAGAAGAGCAAGTTGATGTACTTAGAAAATGGGACACTGATATGGCAGATTTATCTACAAAAGTAGGTAAAGATTTGTATGAGGAACTATTAGCTAAAGGACCACAAGCTCATAATGAAATAGAAGCCATTAATAAGATGTCAAAAGAGCAACTAGAAGAATACGAAAGATTATACAAAGAAAAGAAGAAAATAGCTGAAAGAAGAGCTAAAGAAGATACAGAAGATGAAAAGTATAGAATAGAAAAAGAAATTGAAGAATTGAAAAAAACTTATGATGCAGAGTATAGAAAACTAGGTCAAGAAATGCAAAGAAGTATAGAGGAACAAATTGAAAGTTTTAAGGATAAATTTGGAGTAGTACCAAATATGTTTATGGAAACAGGCAAAGATTCTATGCAAGGTATGATAGATGGGATTAAATCTATGCAAGGAGCATTGGGTAAGGTTTTAAGTGACATAGTTAATTCTATAAATAAACAACTTTCTAATATAGGATTTAAAGATGTAAATATACCTATAGGAGGAAGAAAAGAAGCAGCAAGGTTTAGAAATGAAATAGAAAACTTACAAAGTATAGCATACTCAGATACTCTAGCAAGAGGGATAGCCTCAAATAATTTACTGAAGGATGCAACTGTTAATATAAATAATAATAGTAAAGTTGATAACGAAAAAAGTAGTGATAAAAGAGTTGAGTTAACTTTACATATAGAAAAGTTTATAAATAATACTAAACAAGATATAGAGCAAATAGGTTCTGAAATAGCATTTATTACAAATCGAAAATTAAAGTTTTAGAGTTACAAATACCTTTGTAATATCCAAATTGTGGTATAATAACTTTAGCAAGAAGATGAAACCTATAATCTAAGAGTGGAGTTCATACTGAGATAAAACCTACTTTCTAATGAAAGGAGGTGGTAAGTATGAACAACTTTTTACTTAATGTAATAGCTGGTATTATTGCCAGTTTAATATTTTGCTTAATAAGTAAGATATTTGCAAAAGTAAAAAGCCACTCTGTGCGAAAGAGTGGCTGGGAGTTTGATTTAAAAATCAAATTCCATAAAAAATAATTAGCTTTTAATTATGAACTCCGCTCTACTGACAATAGATTGTAGTTCTTCTTGCTTTTATTATATCACATTTTGATAAAAATATGCAAAGTAAATGGAAGGTGATGTATCAAAAGAAAAATTTGAAGCATCTCTTTTTTTATGTATAGGAGGTGATAATTTGGCTTTACAATACTGTGTTAGTGAAAATGAACTAGTTTCTTTTCAATATGGAAAAATAAATAGTAGAGATTTTGGTATTGTAATTACAGATATTAATGAACTTGCATCACCAGAACGTAGGTTTGAAAGAATAGAGATACCAGGGAGGAATGGCAGTCTTATTTTAGATGAAGGTTGTTATAGTAATTTTAATCTTGAAATAGAATGTTATATAGATGTAGATGGTAAAGATATTAACATACTAGCATCTGAAATAAAGATGTGGTTACAAACAGACTTTTCCTATAAAAATCTTATTATAAGTAGTGACCCAAACTATTATAGAGAAGCAGTTTGTATTAATAAACTTGATTTAGAAGAAGTTATAAAAGATTTAGGATATTTTAAGATTACATTTGAATGCAAACCACTCAAAAAACAGTTAATTAGTAATTTAATTACAATAAATGAATCAAATTCTAAGTTAATAAATACTGGAATGGCTTCGTATCCTCTTATAAAAGTATTTGGAAATGGTGATATAGAATTAAAAATAAATAATGAAATAATAGAACTTACAGAAGTTCAGGGACATATATATATTGATTGTGAATTTATGAATGCTTATAAGATAGATATTCATACAAATGATATAGTTAATGAGAATAGTAGAATGTTTGGAGATTTTCCAGCATTTGAACATGGTGAAAATATAATAACATACACTGGAGATGTAGAAAAAATAGAGATAGAACCTAGATGGGTGGTGTCATAGATTGCTTAGGTTATATAATGCAAATGAAACAAATTTTAAAAACAATGGATTAGGAATATTAAAAGATGCAGTTGAAGCAAAGGTTACAGAAGAATTAAATGGGTTGTTTGAGTTAGAGTTTACATATTATGTGGGCTCTTTTTTATTTGATGAAATTGATTATAATAAAATAGTTATGGCTGATGCTTCTCCAAAACTTAAAAATCAGTTATTTAGGATTTACTATATTTCTAAAGAACTTGATGGAAAAATATTAGTTAAAGCAGAACATATTAGTTATGACTTGTTAAATAATTTTATAGAGACTTTAGAACTTAAAAATGTTACTTGTGAGGAGGTTCTTAATAAAATATTTAGGTCCTGTACTGAAGAAAATAGATTTGTAGGATATTCAGATATAACTGGAAATAAAGATTTTTCAATATCATGTGTAAGTCCACACAATGCTATATCTGATATTAAAGAGTTATTTAACAACAAATCTAAATTAAAAAGAGATAATTTTAATATAAGTTTATTAAATAATATTGGAGAAAGTAATAATGTATTACTAGCATATAGGAAAAATATAACAGGTCTTACAGCAACTTATGATACACAGGAAGTCATAACTAAGATATATCCATATGCAACTAAAAAAAGTGGTAAAAATAAGAAAATTACACTATCAGAAAAATATATAGAAAGCAAATATATAAATAATTATCCAACTCAAAGAATTGTTGCAGTTGATTTTACAGATGATGATGTGAAAAATGAAGAAAGCTTAAGGAATAAGTGCAAAGATTATTTTGTTAAAAATAGTGTTGATTTACCTAAAGTTACTTACAAAGTTGAATTTGTAGATTTATCAACTACAGAAGATTATAAAAGTTATAAGATGCTTGAGACTGTTAATATGGATGATGAAATAATAGTTAGAGATTATAACTTAGGTATTAATGCTACTGCAAGGGTAGTAAAAACTGAATATAATCCAGTATTAAAGAAATACAATTCGGTTGAAATTGGTGACTTAGTAAATCATTTTAAAGATGAAAGAATAGATGATTTAGAAGATAAGATAGATAAAGTTCAAAATAATGTTGATAATATTGTAATTGAAAGTGATAACTTTCCAGATACACTTCCTGAGCCTTCAAATGTCACAGCATTAGGGTTATGGAGTATGATTCAGTTAGATTGGACTTTTGATAATAAATTATATTATAACTATGAGGTATATGCATCCCAAATAAAAGGATTTGAACCAGATACTATAGGATATACAAACAGGATATATGTAGGTCAAGCAAGTTCATTACTCCATGAAGTTAAGCCTATGCAGACTTGGTATTATAGAGTAAGGGCAGGAAATACACATGATAACTATAATGAATTTTCAAGTGAAGTTAGTGCAACAACTAGAAAATTAAGTGATGCAGCTGAATATTTTGAAGAAGCAGCTATAGGTCATGCAGTTATAAGAGATTTAGATGCAGATAAGATAAATGTAGGAAAAGTAAAAGGGCAGTATATTGAAGCTAAAAATTTAGTTGTGGTTGATGGAAACAGCCAAACAACTTTAAATATAGACAGTTTTGGAAATGTTCATATAGGTGCAACAACATTTACATTAAAAGGCAAGTCACTGGAGTCTATTATTGGTGGAGAAATAGATAATATAACTCAACTTGAGATATTTAATAAATTAACTAATAATGGTCTTGCTAAGGGACTATATATGGTTGGGAATGAGTTATACCTAAATGCTAGTTATATAAAAACTGGTACTTTAGAAGGGCAATTTATAAATGGTAGAAATTTAACTGTGAGAGATAATGATGGATATACAACGCTACAAGTCGATAGTAATGGAAAAGTCAATATAAGAGCTAATGAGTTATCTATAGGTGATAAAAACAACTATGAAAGTGTTTTAACTAGTGACCAAAAAGCAGTATTTGATGCATTAACAGGGAACCGAAATTGTGGAATATATTTAAGTGGAAGTAGATTATATATAAATGCTGATTATATAGATACAGGTACTATTTTATGTGACAGAATAGGTGCTAGTTCATCAAATCCAAGAATACTACTTTTTTCAGGTAATGGAGCTGAATGTGCAATAGATGCTACTGCATTAAATGGAGTTGGTATAGGTAAATCAATTAGGTTCCAGTATGATAGAAGTCACTATGTAGCTGTAGATGGCTCTTCAATAAATTTTTACATAGGTAGTACAACTATTTACAATAACTTTTCTCGTTCAAGCGTTTATTTTTATCAAGATGATATAAGGTGGGATAGTGCACAATTTGATATGTCTGGTGCGTTAAGGTTATATACTGAAAGTGGTGAAACTGGTTTTGTAGCATGGGATGATGGTAATGCTGCTATTTATTGTAGAGGAATAGAAAGACATGCTTTTTATAAAGATGGGGATAAAAATGGAGGTTCTATTGAAATTGATGGAACTATTTTTGGTATGTCACCAGTTGATAGCCCTCAAATCTTAATAGAGGATATTTTATTTGATATAGAAGTAGAGGAAACAGGAACTATAGTTAAATTAGACAATACCTATGCTAAGACTATTTCAAGATATGCAGTATTTCCTTCTAATGGAAAAGTTGAAGTTATAGAAAAGCAAGATGGATATTTTAAAGTATCTGGATATACTGGGAAAGTAGATTTTAGCGTAAAGGGAAGTAGAATTGATAAAGAACATGAATATTTTAAAATAATGGGAGGAGAAGAACAACATGGCAATTTCTAAGGATATAACAAATGCAATGGGTCAAACTGCTAACTATTGGAGGATAACAACAATAAATAGTAGTTATGGTGCAAAAAAGTGTAATGTATTTATTGCTGGATATAAAGATGAGCAAAGAAGGTTAGATAATAAGCAACCAATAATTGTTAAAAACTATATGATGAAGGAAGATGATTTTGCCTTATATTTAGATACAAATACACTAGATATAAGTGGAGTAAATCAAGTCCAAGCTTGCTACAATTGGTTAAAAGAAAGTGTTGAAGAGTTTAAGGGAGGAATAGATGCATAGAGAGGATGTGATAAATCTTGAGAGATAGAATTTATATTGTAGACATCAATACAAAGATGTATCAAATAGCTAGATATAAGCAAAATGACAACGATGTATTTTATAACATGAGGATAGTACAGGATTCTATAGATGTTGACTTAACTGGATATACAGCATTAGCATTTTTTAGTTTACCAAGTGGAAGAGTTACTCAGAAAAATTGTACTATAGAAGGTTCAACTGTTTATACTGAATTAAGTCATATAGAGCTTTCAGAGGAAGGTGATGTTGCTTCTGAGATAACTTTATATAAAGATGACAAGGTAGTTACTACATTTTCTACAATAATAAAAGTTGAAAAAAGTATAAATAGAAATGCAATAGAGGATGAGCCTAGTTGGGATATAATAAAAGACATATTAAATGTATTAAGTTATGAAGAAGAAAGACAAGAAAATGAAAATGTAAGAAAATCTAATGAAGAAATTAGAATAAGTTCTGAAAATGTAAGAGTTGGTAATGAGAATATAAGAATTGAAAGTGAAAATCAAAGAAAAGATAATGAAGCTGAAAGATGTGAGAATGAGGAAACAAGAAAAACGCAAGAGCTTACCAGGGAAACTAATGAAGAAACTAGAAAGACAAATGAAATAACAAGGGAAGCAAATGAGGAATTTAGAAAGACAAATGAAACAACAAGAGAAGCAAATGAAGAGATAAGAAAAAATAATGAGATAGTCAGAGAGTCAAGTGAAGAAACTAGAAATACAAATGAAGAAACAAGAGAAAATAATGAGACAGTTAGAGAATCAAATGAGGGAATAAGAAAAACTAGTGAAGAAACAAGAGAATCAAATGAAAATACTAGAAAAGCAAGTGAAGAAGTAAGAAATACAAGTGAAGAAACAAGAGTTACTAATGAAGTAGATAGGCAAGAATCAGAAACTAAAAGGGAAGAAAGTGAAGAGCTTAGAAAAAGTAATGAAGAGATAAGAGAAGAAAATGAAGAACTAAGAAAAAGTAATGAAAATACTAGAAAAGCAAGTGAAGAAGTAAGAAATACTAGCGAAGAAACTAGAAATATAAATGAAGAAGCTAGAAAAACAAGTGAAGAATTAAGAAAAAATAATGAAATAACTAGAAATACAAATGAAGAAGCTAGAAAAGTTAGTGAAACAACAAGGGAAACTAATGAAGAAACAAGAAAAACAAATGAAATAACAAGACAAAGTTCAGAAACTAAAAGAGAAGAGAATGAAAAACTAAGAAAAAGTAATGAGGAAACTAGAGAATTAAATGAATCAACTAGGCAAACATCTATAATTAATATGCAGAAAAAAGTAGATGATAAAGTAGATGAGGTTGATAATAAAATAATTGAAGTAGATACTGCTAAAACAGATATGACAACCACTGTTAGCAATAAAATAACTGAGTTTGAAAAAAGGTTCAATGAATTAGAAAATTTAGATACAGCGGGAGAAATAGTACAATCAAAAGAAACAACAGATGGTCAGATAAAAGATACTTTAAAAGAGAGGTTAACTTATGATTTTAATAAACTAGATTTAAAGATAGAGCAACTTATTGCTGGTGGAATAAATGTAGCATTTAATAAATCATATGATACATCTGAATGGATTGAAGTTGATGGAGGATTTGAACTTTCAGTAGAGCATAATCTTGTTACTCAAAAAATACTAGTATCTTCTATAGATAAACTTAATAAGAAAAGTTTGATTACATCTTATAAAATTATAGACGATAATAATATAGTATTGTTTAATGAAATTGCTATAGATATTGAAATTACTGTAGTTAATGGTGGTTCAACTATTGAACTTATAAAATTCACTATTAATGATGATATAGAATCTCTTGAAAGTACTTACTCTAGCATAGAGATAAAAAGACTATTAAAAGATGGATTAGATAAAAAAGCCAATTTAGAACATGTTCATGATATATATGTTGAAAAAGTAGAAGGAAAAGTACTTTCTACAGAAGATTATACAACTGAAGAAAAAGAAAAACTTTCTGAATTAGATACTTTTAAAAATAAAGAGACAAAATTTAATACAAATGGCTCTATAACAGAGGTATTAGATAATAATATCAAGTATATTACAAAGTTTAATGCTAATGGTTCTATATCAAAAGAAAAATATATAAATGATATATTAATCAGTACAACAATAACTAATTTTGAAAATGGAATGATACAAGAATCTGTTACAAGTGAAGGGGTGATTTAATGAGCTGGTCAGAGGTATATAAGGTAAACAGTGACATACAAGGCGAACCTTTGAATTTTTTAAACTATTTGAATGATTTAAAACTAAATGAACTAGACAGTTATGTACTTTATGATGGTAATATTAGAATATGGGAAGAGTTATATTTAAACAGTTTATATTTATTTTCTAATCGAGGAATTAGAGCAGTAGTATATGCAGCTTTTTCAGAAACGGATATTGATAATCTATTTGATAAAAGTACCAAGTTAGGAGAACAATTAAATGCTTTTTATAGAACAGATATATTTAGTCTAGGAAATGCTGATAATGTAGTAAAAGGAATGACTGTAGAGCATTATAATTCATTAGAGGAAAAATTTAAAGCAGGATATGATAGATATGTTACAAGGGAACAAGAAAAGTCAAGCATAGGCACATGGTTTAATTCTACTTTCGATTTAAATAATACTGATTTAGAAAGTATTACAACTATAGAGGAAATATTGGCAAATACAGAAGTTACTAATGCAATACTTAATAATAGTAATGCAATAGTAGCTTTAACTATGTGTGAATCTAGCATGGATGCAATAGTGTCAAGTAGTAATGCTATGGATTTACTTGGACAATATATTTTAAGAGTTACAACAGAACCAGCAGTTGTGAAGGCAATTCTAAAAAATAATGTAATGAGAGAAGCTATAATCAATAGTACTGAAGCAATGACCCATATAGCAATAAATCATGAATCAGTTAGGATGATATTTGAGAATTTAGAAGCTACACAGTTACTATTAGCTAATCAAGATACATTAGATTTAGTTTTAGCAAATATAAATGTTATTAGACTTGTACTTACAAAAATTTTAGAAACTCATAATAGTATATTTAAGTTAGATATAAATACTTTAATAACAAATATGACTAGTATGATTAATTCAACTAACATAGAATACAAAGATAAGATTTTTCCTATAGTTGAAAATATGAATACTAATTTTATAAGTGTAAAAGATTTATTATCAAATAATAACCTAGACAAAAATAATATAATTGCTATATTTCAATGCATAGAAAATAATTTAAGTGTTATAACAGCTTTATCAAGTGACGAAGTAGCTTTTAATTCTATCAAAGAAATTGATTTAGCTATAGCAAAAACCGCAGCGAAGCTAGCGGAGATAGACAATATAAATATCAACACTTCGGATGCGTTAGCTAGAAGTGATAAATACATGAATGCTGTGGCAAGCTCACAAATAGCAATGAATGCTGTGGCAAGCTCACAAATAGCAATGAATGCTGTGGCAAGCTCACAAATAGCAATGAATGCTGTGGCAAGCTCACAAATAGCAATGAATGCTGTGGCAAGCTCACAAATAGCAGTAAACACAATAATAAATAATAAAGGGTTCTTGAACATAGTAATCTCTAGCTCGACAGCCATGTCTGCCATCGCTAAAAGTAATATTAGTTTACAAGCTTTCAATAAAGCTATTTGGGATAATAGACTTGATTCAAAAATGGAAACTACATTATTAAATTCTAGTAGTTTTACACGAACATTTAATTATCAATCAGATTCTTGGATAAAATCTAATACTGGTACAAGCACAGGAGCATACTCTCAAGGAGATATTATTACAAAGCCAAATAAAATATTCATATTAAAATATACTACTAATAGTGATAATGGAACAATTACTATTAATGCAGATGGATTCACTCAAACTGGTACAGATGGTAATGGTTCTGGTACACCAGGAACATTCCCAGGAATTTTGAGTCATTATGATGCTGAGTTAACTTGTTACTGTAGAGTATATTTTGGTAAAGTAAATGTTCAAATAAGTACTGCTGGTGATTACTATTATGGAGATATATTTACAGCAAAATAAATTTAATATAAGAAAGAAGGTGACAAATTGTTAAATGAAGATGTAGTAAAAAATATTAATAAACTAAATAATGAACAGGATAATATTAACCTAGAACTTAGTAAGAAAGCGAGTAAAGAAGATTTAGATAAATTAATTCAAGGTGGTACTAATATAGCAACATCTAAGCTTATAGTTGAAGATGATTGGATTTTAGAAGACGATAATTATAAAACTTTAGTTGAGCACAACCTTGTAACAAGAAAGATACTTGTAAATGTAATAGATGCTACTACAGATGAATCTATATTAGCATCATATAAAATAATTGATGATAATAAAATAGAACTTTTTAATGAATCTAATGTTGAATGTGAATGTATAGTTGTAAATGGAAACTCTGCTATAAACATTGTAACAGCTAATAAAATAACTATAGATGATACAGCTGATAATTTTGAAAGTAGTACTGTGGAAGGTGCTTTGGGAGAACTTTTTCAGTCTGTCAGTAATGGAAAAGAATTAATCGCTACTGCTATTACTGACAAAAAAGTTCCAACTAATAGTAGTGATACATTTCAAACTATGGCAAGTAATATTAGTAATATAAAACAAATACCTGATATGCCTGATGATGTTGAAGAAATATGGAAACTTACAAGGCATTTTAATAGTGTAAATTCAGTATGTGCAGATTCACAAAACAATATATATAGTGGTAGTTCTGATAATACTGTGAGAAAAATATCTTTTCAAGGAACTGAAATATGGAAATTTACTGGTCATACTAATACTGCACTTTCAGTATGTGTAGACTTGCAAAATAATGTTTATAGTGGTAGTTATGATAAAACTGTAAGAAAAATATCTTCTCAAGGAACTGAAATATGGAAATTTACTGGTCATACTGGTACTGCACTTTCAGTATGTGTAGACTTACAAAATAATGTTTATAGTGGTAGTAGTGATAATACAGTAAGAAAAATATCTCTAAGTGGTGTTGAAATATGGAAATTTACTGGTCATGCGAGTAGTGTATATTCAGTATGTTTAGATTTACAAAATAATATATATAGTGGTAGTTATGATAGAACTGTAAGAAAAATATCTTCTAATGGAAATGAAATATGGAAATTTACTGGTCATACTGATAGCTTAAATTCAATATGTGCAGACTCACAAGATAATATTATTAGTAGTAGTGCTGATAGAACTGTAAGAAAAATATCTCTAAGTGGTGTTGAAATATGGAAATTTACTGGTCATGCGAGTAGTGTATATTCAGTATGTACAGATTCACAAAATAATATATATAGTGGTAGTTCTGATAAAACTGTAAGAAAAATATCTTTTCAAGGAACTGAAATATGGAAATTTACTGGTCATACTAATAGTGTAAATTCAGTATGTGTAGATTCACAAAACAATATATATAGTGGTAGTTCTGATAATACTGTGAGAAAAATACAACAGAATTTAGGTGTTTTAGTTACAAAAGACAATCAAAATGAGATACACAAAGTAACTAAATTAGATACTATTGTGAAAGAGGTGTTACCTGCACCTACTGAAGTATGGGATAAAATCCAAGGTGGTTATGTATATTCAATATGTATAGACCTAAATAATAATATTATTAGTGGAAATTATGATAGTATAGTAAAAAAAATATCTCCAAGTGGTGCTGAAATTTGGAGTTATAAAGGACATGGAGAGGGTATATATTCAGTATGTGTAGATTTACAGAATAATATATATAGTTGTAGTAGTGATATTACTTTGAGAAAAATATCTTCAAGTGGTGCTGAAATTTGGAGATTTACTGGGCATACAGGTACTGTACGTTC
>NZ_JADGMM010000021.1:0-51135 GCF_020662275.1 Clostridioides sp. ES-S-0006-03 | reverse complement strand
TTTTTCATTTTCATTTAATAAAATCTGATTTTCTAATTCTTGTATTCTCTTTTGTTCTTCTGTTAATTCTCTTTTTATCTCTTTTATGATTGGTACATTATTAACTACATCTATCTTTTCTATATAAAAATTATCAGCTATTGATTTAAAAGGAATGTCAATATAATCTAGTTTTGTTATAATTTTTCTTGGTATAATATCGCCTTCCATCTCTCCAAAGATTGCAATTATTTCTCCGTCTTGGTCAAAGATTATTCTTCTTCCTATTTCCATTTTTAGTCCTCCTTTTTTATTCGTACTTTATAGCAAACCAACTAACGGCTACATATATACCAGTATCACTTAAATAAATTGGCGTTCTAAAACCATTTGTAAAAAATCCAGCACTGGTAGAATTAGAATAAGTATCTGTGTCAAATATGCGATTTTGAAATCTAGCAATATTTTGTCTAATACTAGGTCTGTACTGTTCATCAATGCATAGTATTAGATTAGGCATTAAATTCATCGTAGAGTCAAAAGCAATAGTTGTGTAGTTGCTATAGCTATCTTTTGTAGTCATAAAAACTAAATTAGGTCTAAAAGATAACGAATTAATCTCAAGAGAGACACGCTTTACTGAATCTTCCGTTTGACCATATGGCAAGACATAACTTGACCCCATAGAAATATAATTATTTTCACTCTTTGCTGTTTTTATTATATTTTTTATGCTTGACACTTTATCTATTAAATTTTGCATACTTTCAGTTTTATTTGCAGAAACATTTTTATTTGTCAAATTTGTTGCAAAAGTGTTTTTTAATGTTTCTATTTTTGTTTTAGTTGAACTTAGTTTATCTGTCCCAGCAAAAGGGCTTCCTAATGTACTTGCCACATTATTTTTTCCTATCTGTAAGTCATTTTTTATACTTTCAAATGCTATCATAAGTTCACTTAAACTAGAATTTTCAGTTAATTTTTCTGTCATATCTTCACCTCACTTATATCATATCTATTAGATTATTTGCTATTGTAATTCCTTTAGCTCTTTGCCCATTTACTTCTGTATTTAATGAGTTTTGATTTGTTGCTAATTCTTTTAGTGCTCCTTCAACATTGTTACTTGTAAATAGATTATCTATATCTTTTATAGTTGCTCTTTCTGCTGTTATCTGGATGCTATCTAAACTAGCTTTTATCTCATTTACTGCATTTACAAGATTACTTTTGTTAGTTGTTGTTAAAGATGCTTTATCTCCTAAGTTAGTTACTACTTCATTTATAGCCCTTACTGTATTGCTTTTGTTTACTGTACTAAGAGTAGTTGTATCTCCTATTTTATTATTAATCTCTGTCTTAGCAGTTTCTATGTTGCTTGTTAACTCTGTTTTAGTTGTATCTATTTTAGTGTCTAACTCTTGTATATCTTTTAAAGTTGCCAGCACAACCGTTGGGTCTATTTTTAAGTTTATACTTGCTGTATTAGACACAGCTAATATAATTTTAATTAATATTTCTTTTACTGTTCCAGAATCCGGAGCAGGTTTATAAGTTTCGGGATAACTAGATACTGCCAAAAGTTGGTCTTTAGAGTCAAATACCCCTACCTCTCTAATTGTAAAGCTTCCAGTATCTCCAGTTATAGTTTTTTGGATAACTACCCAATTAGGATTTTTTTCGTCTGCTTGAACATGTTCTAATGTGCTTTCCCACACCACATTTTTAAGTACTGTCTGAGTTTCCGTTGGAATATATGCACTTCCACCACCATCCCCAGCTTTTATTTTTGCAAAATCAACTCTAGTCCCGAGTACTGTAGCATTTGCTATAGCCGCCTTACCTATTTCTGTAAGTAATGTATAATATTGTGCTTGTGCCAATTATATCACCTCCTGTTTAGGGTATAATGTTACCCTTTCAGCACTTTTATTGTTTCCACTAGCTAGTATTATTTCTCCAAAACATTCTATATTTTTAGGAGTATAAGGGTAGATTGTAACTGTTTCTCCTGTACTAGCCATTGCTCCTGTATAAAGCCCATTTTTATTAAATAGTATTCTCTCAAATTTGTGTTCAAGATGTGCAGGTTTTATTTCTTCTATTTTCTTATCTAATTCTAAAATAGTGTTATAACTGCAATTATTTGTTATAAAACTAAGTGTAAAACTAAATAGATTACTGAACACTTCTACATCAACATTAGTCTTTGTATAAGCCTCTCCTATCGCTTTTATAACTTCTATTGTAGTTGTACCCTTAGCACGCATTTTCGCTTTTATATTACTTCTTCTATCTTCTATACTTAAATCATATCTATTTTTAATAGATAAAATATTTTCCCAGTAATCAAGCCCCCAAGTGGCTGTATCAACAAAGAACTGGTCGAATGTATCGTCATAAGTTTCTCTAAGTGTTTCTAGTTCTATATCATAAGCATTTTGTATTTTGCTCGTAATAGAATTGTTATAAAATTGAGGCAGCTTATCGATTAACTTCATTAAACCACCTCACTAAATTCTAAGGTTGTAACGCTTGGGACTTTGTCTTCTTCAAAACTTATATTTTCAGCTTTATTATTTAAAAGTAAATTACTAAAGTCATGTAGACCTTCCGTACTTGCAAGTATTGCACTTACTTTGGTGTAAATTATTTCTTTATTAACATTTATTAAATAGCTATTAATGCTTTCTAAGAAACTTTCTTTTACAAAATCTATTGTGTATCCTGCTTCTAATTTTATAGTTGCACTTATGCTTATATTAAGTGGCGAAGGTGTTGTGACTGTTAGTGTACATCCTATTGGCATTTCTGCTTCGATATGTTCTCTACATTTAGTTATTATTTCTTCTTCAACAGCTTGATTATTTTGACCAAATAATAAAACCTTAACTGTCCCTGCTCCATCCCATCTTGGATATACTTTTGCATTATATACACCATCAACCTCTAAAGCCCATTCCTCATAGTGTACTTTATTTCCACTTGTAGCTTGGTTTTTCTGTATTTTATAGAATCTTTCTTTTAATTCTTCGTCTGTTTCTATTTCTGTGCCACCTTTAAAATCTGCATTATTATAAATTTTAGTTATACCGTTTATTTCGTCTTGTAGCTTAAATTCTGTGTTTGCAGGTATATTATATCTAATTCCAATTTCTAAAGCCTGTATGGGGCTTGTATTTCGTTCGATTTCCGAACTAATTTCTATATCTTTAATTACCACGAATAATAGCTCATTGTAAGATATAATAGTTCCATTTTGAACAACTGTCCCGACTTTTCCCTCGAACATCACTTCTCCTGTCGCTTCTGTTCCTAGTTTTCTATACACTCCAAATTCATTTACTCTCTTATCTAAAAAATCATCGAAGTTATCTTCTATAAAAGCTTTCTTATGAAGATATGAAAGTTCTATATAGAATTTTGCTAATTCACTATTAACAGGAGATACCATATCACTTAAAAAAGAACCCTCGCCTTTATAGATATTTAAATCTATGTTGGATAGAGTTCTGTTTTTAACAACATCATATGTTTGACTACTATACATTAACTTCCACCTCCCCATAAATTGTATTTATAGTTATGTCTACACTTAATAAATCATCTGTAAATTTTGTATTTGCAACATTAACATCTAGTATATATGGATTAACTAATAAAGCCTCTTTTATATACCTACTAGCTTCACTTTCTGTAAGTCCTTTGCTGTATTTTTGACCTATTAATTTAGATAGCTCTGTTCCATACCCCCAACTATAAATTTCATGCTCATACCTATTTGTTTTAATACACTTGTACACCCACACCTTTATAGCTTCATTTCCTTCAATAATCTTAAAATCTCCATTTTTAATTATTGGTTCATCTTTTTCAAAGTTCCAAGCTACCTCTCTAAATAATTTTAATTCTTCTGTTTTTGGTATTTCATAATCTGCTGGTACTCCTATAAAAGGAAATATTGTACTCATTATAAGCTCACCAACTTACTTACAACAGCAAATTTATCACCTATTTTAAACATTATCACCATATCATCAAGTTCAAATTTATCAATAAATGGATTTTTAACTTCATGCTTGTGTTCTTGACTTGTTTCTGTGTTAAATGTTTCTATCTGTCTGTCAAGAATCCAACTATCTATTAAAATATCTTCTTTTTCTAATACAATTCTATTTGTCTCTATTTTTAAATCTGGTAATTTACTTTTAATTTTTCCAATAAAAAAAGAAGGTTCATTGTAATGTTTCCCTTCCTCTCTTATTATTCCTATAAATTCATTTATTGGATTAGCCACTATATCACCATCCTTATAATACTCTCCTTGCCGTATTAAAATCTTTTCTAGCACTTAACTTACTTATTTTAACCACATCACCTTTTTGTGGGGCGTGTAGATACTCTCCATTGCCTATATATAAACCAACATGACTAACTGGATTATGGAAAAATACTAAGTCTCCTGCCTGTAAATTATTTTTCTCTACTTTCTTGCCTTTAGTTGCTTGCTGACTTGAAGTCCTTGGCAGATTAACATTAACTTTCTTAAAGCAATATACCATCAATCCCGAACAGTCAAAATTACTAGGTCCATTTCCACCCCATTTATAAGGTTTACCTAGATGTTTTTTTGCTTCTGATATTACTATTTTAGCTTTATCAGATACATTTGTATATCCAGTTCCATCACCTATGATTATCGTTCCTTTTCTTCTTCCAAAGTTATAACATTCTTCTTTACTAGACATTAATATATCTATTTTATATACTCCATTAACTACTTTTATAGCTCCTCCACGGTCTGTAACTGTATATGTCTTGTTATCTATATTAGTTCCAGTTCCTTTTACTTGAATTTTTGTCTTAAATTTAAGTTGTGGAGGTGCAGCACAAGTATTATTTGAAGGTACGAGCTTTTTATTGTCCATGGCTTGGTAGTAGCCGCCTTCCATTTGATTATTAGATGGATAATAAGCTGTAAATTCTGCTTTTACTTCTTTCCCATTTAGAGTTCCTTCACCAGTTAAATCAGAACTTTCCTCTTTTTGTTCATCTTGCCCTGCTGTCTTTTCATCCATGATATTCTGAAAATTCAAATCTAAATCTATCTCATAATTTCCGTTACTGTCCCAGTTGTGTTTATCTGTATCTATATAAAATAACCCAACTAAACCAGTATAAGAATCTTTTACCTTTACACCTCTACCAGTTATACAACTTGCATCACCATACCCTTTTAAATTGCAAGTCTGCTCTATTCCTTTAAACTCACTTTCTATATCTGTTGTACTATTTTCTTGTTGTTGTATAACTTTTTGCATGATTACTCCAACATCTTTGAAAATCTCGTCGTTGACCTTTTCACTTATTTTATTGCCATACTGGTCTACAACTAATACCTTGTTTTTTACATTTTCCATACTCTCTGAGAAGCTTGTATTTATAAGATTTGAACCTTCTTCAAACATAACATTTAATGTAACAGTTCCTTTTTCAATGATATTAAATTTATCTACATTAGACTCTATCATATACTTTTTTTTAGTTGTCTTACTAGCTTCTGTATATGCACTCATTATAGTATCATAGCCAGTTACACCAATAAACATCTTAGTATATTTGACATTAGTCTTAGGTATGTTCCCTATTGCAAGTTTATTGTCATTAAAAACTTGTTTTGCAATGTCTTCAACTAACTTATCTTTAAAATTGTATGATACCTCGCTTTGAGTAAGTAAAAATCCCATGTCTTTTGATGTAAAGCTAATACTATTATTGTTAGAATCTTTAGACCTATTAATTATCATTCCTCGATAGATTTCCTTATCATCTACATAAAAACAAACCGTACTAGCTATAGGTATATCTATCTGTCTAAAATTAATATCAGAAGCTGACTGTACTATAGAAAATTCTAGTGTCCTTGATGGGGACTTATAGTCACCTGACCATGTAACTTTTTCTACTATATCGGTTATGTTGTATATAGCTCCATTTTTTATATGGACCTGTAATTTTATATTATTAATTAAGACCACCTCACTTAAGGAATTGTTAATACCCAACCATCTTGTATGATGTCGGGATTTTTAATAAGCTTTTTATTTGCATCATAAATCCTCTTCCACAAATCTCCATTTCCATAATATTTTTTTGCAAGCGACCAAAGACTGTCCCCTTTACCTACTCTATGAGTCTTTTGTTTATTTTTAACCTCAAATCCCTTCGTCAAAGGTAAATCAAGTTTTGAAGATATCTTATCATTATTAGTGTTTACTTTAGGTATTTGTATTCTTTTATACTCTTTCAAACTTAGTGTAAAATACACATCTCCTGTGCAGTCTTTTTCTTCATATTTAAAACTGTCTACTATAACTTCCATGTTTATATTAGTTTCTGTAATGGTATATCTTAATATAAGCCCCTCGTTCATCCACTTCTGAATTTTATTTACACAGTCGTATGGTGTTGGAAAACCTGTATAATCACAGTAACTTGCTTCGTTTTTAGGAAAGAAACTAGATATTTCTGTAGTTCTTAAACCTACACCTCCAAACACTGCAATTTCGCCTAATTTCAATACATTAGAAGTATTTACTATTGCTTTGCTGTTTATCTCAAAACTGGAAGGAAACACAGGAAATCTAAGAGCGTCATTTGCTTGTCTAAGCCACATTTCCAACTGCATCACCTCTATATTTTTTCTAAAGATATTAAAAACTTAGCTTCATCAATTATAGTTTTTTCAAAAGCTTTATCCAAATTTTCATACCTAGCAATATCTTTTTCATTATTTGAATACTCATGTATATCTTCAATCAAATTTTCTTTTGCTTGTATTAAAAAATTTAACCGCTTTAATGAGCCAATAAACTCTATGTCTTTATTCACCACAATCACCTCCATAATAAAAGCACCTACCATAAAAGTAAGTGCTTTCTTTGTTTATACTTATTTATCTTCTTTGTTATAAATTCAGTAATTCTTTTTTCTTAGCATTAAATTCTTCTTCTGTAATTGCCTGCATGTCTAATAATTCTTTTAGTGTTTTTATTTGCTCTAGTGGATTATTCTTCTCAATGATATTCTTATTAGTATCTTCGCTTTTGTTATTATTTCTATATTCAACTAATTTTTCATATATAGTTGCACAAGCATTTGCATTTTTCTTAAAAGACAGTATAAAATCTTTACATTCTATTATTAAGTATTCTTCTGTTTTAACTTGCTTCTTTTTCATTGCAAGAGCGAATGGTCCAAATAAAGCTATCCTAGTGGCTGTATATCTTCTAATAACTTCTTCTTCTTTTTCAATAGAAACTGTTTTCATATCTGAATATAAAATTTCAAATACATCAACCATTTTTTCGTTAGAATTTTTACCTGCTACTTTAAACAATATTTTATTATCTTTAATTACAGCAAAAAGAAATTCTTCTTTATTTAAAACAGGATGTCCGCCTAAATATTCCAGCATAACTAGTTCACTTTCAACAAAATTTCCGTTTTCATCTTTGCTATTTTCCATGCACTTGATAATTTCATCTTTAGAAATTTTTTTAGGGTCTTTACCTAAAGAGCTCAGTTCTGTTCTACATTTTCCGAGACATTCTTTACACAAATATCCGTCTAAAACTTTCAAAGTATCTGTTTCAGTCCCGCAAATTATGCATGGTTCTTTTGCTTTTGTTTTCTCTTTTCTACTGAATAATCCCATATTTATCCCCCTAAAATATAATAATTATACTACGATTATAGCATATGTTGGTATCTTTTAGGAGGAATATGTCTATACACCACCTGCTAAATTTAACTTTATTTCTCTAACTAACATCTTAGTTAATTTAGTCATATCAGCTTCTTCTTTAACTGTAACACCACCCCAATTTATATTTATGGTAATATTATTACTTTCTTTATTATTAGTAGTTTTACTATCAGTTTTATTGATGGTATTTTGCTGAGTTCTTTGTGTTATAGCTTCTTTATACTTGCTTGTATAGTCACTTTCTTCAATTTCTTGCGGTTTGTACATTCTCTGAGTTAAATTACTAACTACATTGTCAATATTGCTCTTCAAACTTGGTAATTCTACTTTTATACCTTCCCAAATTCCTAAAGGGAGGAATCTACCTACTAAATCTCTTAATTTCCAAGAAGGGGAATGTACTCCAAATCCATTTTTAAATCCATCTATTACACCCTTTGCAAAATCATTTACTTTTCCTTTTAACCAGTCACCAGCTCCAGTTATACCATCCCATAACCCTTTAACAACATTTTTCCCTATGTCCAAAACTTTTTTAGGTAGTGCTTTTAAAGTGTCCACCACTGTGTCAACTAACTTTTTAGCTCCTTCTCTACCCTTGGTAGCCATTTGACTTCCCCAACTCACTACTTTTTGAACTGTATTTGTAAGCCAAGTCCATACACGATTAGGTAGAGTTTGGAAAAATACTACTATATTGTTAATAATCATTCTAGAGTAAATTTGAGCATATGCTATCATAACCATACCCCACTGACCTATTTTTTGAACTGTATTCACTAACCAAGTCCAAATTTTATTAGGAAGTTGAGCAAAGAATGTTCCTATATTATTAATCCATATAGGAACATTTGTAACTAAGTAAGTCCATACGCTAATGCCCCAAGATATTATTTTTCCTAATGTAAAACCTAATCCATAACCAATTTTTGCAGGTAATTGTCCAAACCACACTCCAATATTATTTATCCATGTTGGAATAGTTTGAGCAAAGAAAGCTACAATAGCATTCCAACCACTTATAAAAGCTTGTTTTATATTATTCCACATCTGCACAAACCAAGTTCCTGCATTTGAAAAACTTGTACATAAATCATTCCATGCTTGTGGTATAGTTTGAGTAAAAAAATTACATATATCACCCCACACCTTTGTTGCTGTTTCTTTTATATTATTCCAAGCACCTATTACAAAATCTCTAAATCCTTTGTTTGTGTTCCACAAAACAACAAGTCCTGCGACTAATGCCGCAACTACAACCACAATTACTCCAATAGGTCCTCCTAGAAGCAAAGAAGCTTTTCCAAACAGCGTTGTAACAGCAGTTAAAATTTTCATTTTTCCTGTGAGTACTGAAACGATTATCTGAAAAGTTGTCATACTTAATGCGGCTGTTGCTCCTGCGTTAGCACTAAAAGCTAAAGCTATACTATAAGCAACAGCTGCTCGTTTAGCCGCCTTCCAAGCATTGACTAAAGTTACTATCCCTTTTACAACACTTGTCATGATAGATGCAGTTTTTATACTTACAAAAATACTGGCAATCGTAGGTCCATTCTTTAAAATCCAACTTAAAGAATCAATTAAAAGTGGTAATGCTTTAGTTGCAAGTTTTACAGCACTCGTTAGTCCATTCCCTAATTCTTTTCCAAAATCATTTATTGATTTGACACCATCGTTTTTTAACCAATTGGCAAAATCATTTAAGGCAGGTAACATCCGCTGACCGAGGGGTATCAACACATCTGCATTTATAATCCGTCCTATGCCTTGCAATCCTTGCGAGAAGGAAGCATATTTAATTTTGTTTATTTCATCCATGGTATTTTTTGTTTCATCGAATTTATTTCCAATATCACCAAGTTGCCTACAAACATCTGGTCCTAAATCTTCCCACATAGTCTTAAAAAGCTGAGCTCCAATAGTACTTTGCTTCAAAGGGTCATTTACATCACCTATAGCTTTCATAGTGTCCATAAAAGCTTTCTTAGCAGATTCGCCTCCTCCTGCAAATTTCTTAGCCATATCGTCAGCGTTGAAACCTAGTTTCTTAAAAGCATCTACAGTAGTATTAGAACCATCGATTGCATTTACAGAAAGTTCTTTTATTGCATCTCCAACTTTGTCAAGGTTGAATGCTCCGCTATTCATGCCTGTTTCAAAAATATTGAACATGTCTGTAGCAGTAAACCCAAATTTTTTAAATTGAACCGAATATTCATTAATGTTATCAAGTAATTCTCCTGAATAATCTAATCCTCGTTGTTGCCCTTGTGCCATTAAATTAAATGCTTCATCACCACTTATACCAAAATTTTGTATCAGTGCATCCGCTGACCTAATACTTTCAGATACTTCATATCCAAACGTATCCCGAAAACCTATCGCCTTTTCAGTTAAACCTTGTATGTTTCCAGTTGCTCCTGCTAGGCTTTTGTCCACTATAGACATAGCATTTGCTATATCTGCAAAATCCTCGCCAAAATTATTTTTATATACTCCAAGCATTGCATCTTTTAAATGCTCCATACCTTGTGCTGTATTTCCTGTTGACGCTTGTATTTGATTCAAAGCTTTTTGATAATCATCATTAGCTTTTATTGCCATCCCACCAATACTTAGCACTCCTGCACCTAATCCAGCACATGCTTTCGTTGCTATCTCTCCAACTTTCTTTAACTGTTCTTGTAATCTTTCTTGTGCTTCTGACGTTGAATCAGTTTGATTTTGAAGGGCTCTAGTAGCATCTCTAACTTGTTGTAAGGTTCTACTAGCTTCATCTCGCATTCTTATAACAGCTTCCAAAGCTCTGCTTCCTGCTGACATACTCTAAAGCCCCCCTCCAAAATTCTTTATTTCTTCTATTTTTTCATCCATTTCTTGATACATAAAGGCTTTCGTTATATGTTTCTCTCCATGTTTAATCTTATAAAAAACAGATGGCATCATTCCTTTGTATTTAAACATTAAATACATTAAATTAACTTCACCATCTGTTTTTATTAGTTTTTTATTTTTTCTTCTATTCTCTTATCTTTTTCAGAATTAGATTCGCTATATCCATTCAGCTCACATATTTTGTTATATAAATCATTTATTTCCCCTGCTAATAACATTTTTCTTAACAGCTCTCTTGGTGTTGGAGATTTAAAATGTTTTAATAGTTCTTTATCTTTAAATGTTTTGCAAGAAGCTAATATAATATTTGTTTTCATTTTAAAATTATCTAAATCCTTTAATGAACCATTTTCTATTTTCAATCCACTTGATTGTAATTCGTCAAAAGTTTCCGGTTCTAATGCTGTACATTCAAAAGGTAACTCTATACCTACCTTTTTACAAAATATTTTGTATGTCATGCTTGGCATTTTAATTTCACCTGCATCCATTTTAAGCAATAATTCTACTATATTTTTTACTTCTGTTACTTCTTTTTTATCTACTATTTCTTTTTCTAATTTATTTTCACTCATATTAATTCTCCTTTTTATTATTAATTATTTTTTATGCTGCATCCAATATCTCAAAATCTTCAAAAGTGAATGATGCTTCAATTTCTCCTTCTTTCCCATTTTCCCAATCTATAATTGACAACCCATCAAAAGAAACCCCTGTTAAAGAAATTCTTTCCACTCCTTTAGCATCAGGGTCAGCTAGTTTACTTATAATAGTAAATTTAGGTTCTCTACCTTCTTTTATAATTTGGGTTATATACTTTAACATATTTGAATCTACATGATATAGAGTTATAGAGCCTTCCGCACTAGCACCTATCACTTTTTGACCTTTTATCATTTTGCGAGGTCTAACTATTTCAGCTTTATCTAGTTTTATTTCAGCTTTCAATGCTTTACACTCTGCTATTTGTACCTCATTTAACCAACATTCTCCGAATGTTCCATTTATAACATTTTTACTTTCAAAACTTGTAGCCATATTCTCACCTACCTTCTACATTTGAACTCTTATATTTATATCTTCCATTGCATCAACCAGTTTTAGATTTATTAGGTAAAATCCGTTTGAGCCAGTATTAGCTTCTTTTATTTCATTCTCTTTCATTTTACTAACATCTACTTTTTTGCTTTCTAAGTATTCTTTTTGCTTCTCTAAATCAATTTCAACAGTAAAATTAGAGTCAATTA
The DNA here is from genome assembly GCF_020662275.1 of Clostridioides sp. ES-S-0006-03. NCBI lineage: Bacteria > Bacillati > Bacillota > Clostridia > Peptostreptococcales > Peptostreptococcaceae > Clostridioides > Clostridioides sp. ES-S-0006-03. The sequence goes on along the minus strand of NZ_JADGMM010000021.1, from coordinate 39,243 downwards.
ACTCTTGTTTTGCTAATTCAGTTAAATAAGATTGTATAGCAACTATAAATAAACATTTGTTGTCATAAGTATTCGGACATTTACGCAAATACTTTTCTACATAAATATTCTTTATATCTTTACTTATTAAATCTTTTGTATCAACAAGCTTGATTTTTTGAAACATTTCTCCTTTTTCCGCTGTTAGAGTTGTAAGAGAATTTACTCCCCTAGCAATTCTAATTTTACCCGATAGCCTTCTTAAAATTAATTCTCCTGCCTGTACTTTAGCATCTGCACTAGCTTTATCTATCTTTGCAATAGATTCAACTTCATTAAGAGGAGCATAAGTAACAGATTGTGTGTTTGGTGTAGATGCTATAAGAGAAGCTATTCTAACAGTGTATTTTTCTGCTGTTATTTCCTCTCCATTTACAGTTACATTTTCAGTAAAATTAATAATTGCTTCATTGTCAGCTTTGATATTTGCAAGAACCGCTTTAGCTTCTGTACTTTCCTCTTCTCTTACTTTCTTAATCCAATTTACAATTGCTTGTTTTTCTGCTTCTATAGCTTCTGGCATACATAAGTAATTAAACTCTACAGATTCTAATTCTTCTAATATATCCTCAACTTTTCCATCTTCTGTGAAAGTGCTTATAATAACTTTACTTGGTTTTAGTATCTTCTCATTGTCAGTAGAACCCATAAAAGCATATTTTATATATTTTTTATTAGAATCACTTAATGAAGTTGGTATATCATCTTCGCTTGTAAGCTCTTTATACATCTTTGTTGTATCTTTCAATACAATTACTACTATTCCAGCTCGGGAACGTTGTATAAAGCTTGTAGCCAACTCTTTAAACTCTATATTTATGTTAACTAATCCAGCCATTTAATCACTCCTTCCTTCAAATCTCATATTTAGTTCTTCCATCAATTCATGTTTTTCTTCTTCAAAATAAATTTGCTCATGATAATTTATAGATATAAGAAATTGAACATAATTTCCTATCTCATCTTTTTCTATACTTCCACTTTTCTTACTGAAAGTTAAATATCTATCTTTTACTTTTATATTTCTAGTGAATATGTTCTCTAATTTATTTAGAATGTCAAATAAATCAGTTTTCTTTTTCTTCCAGTTTGGCAAATACTTTATATCAACTAAAAAACCTTTTATATCAGTCCTTTTAGTTGCTGAATTACTTTCTTCTGGCAATATCTGCACAAAAAAACAAGACTTTTTATTGTCTTGTATGTTATATCCTTCTACAAATATGTCTTCATTAAAATTTTTAGATATTTCTTTAGTAAATGAATATAGTATATCTTTATAACTTAGCAATACACCACCTCTAATTATAAAAATCTATTATTATTTGATTTAGTTCATTGTCAATTATACTGTTTATTTCATCAACACTTTTTGCCAACATAAAAACACCTTCAACAAATCTTATACCACCTTCTTTTGGTCTATAGTTTTCGCTAGTTCCTGTCCCTTGCCTAGTTCTATGACCAAATTCTAAGTGCTTAATATACTCTGTGTTATTAAATACAACTCCATCAAAAGTATTGAGTTCCTTATATTTCCAATTTTTTCTTGCTGTTCCACCATTCTTTTGAGCTACTGGTGTTTTCTGCTTTACTTTTCTAAGTAGCTGATTGCCTATGTTATTTTTAGCTCTTCTAATCTGTTTAGTTAATTCCTTTTCCTGCCTCTCTAAATCTCTTATTAGAGTATCTAAACTACCAAAGTCTATCATTTAATATCTTTCCTTTAGAGTTAAATTAGCTTGAAGGTGACTTGAATAAGGAAACGGTTTAGATACAATAAAAGTTTCTACATTTCCATTTTCTAAAGTTATATCAAGTATGTCTCCAACATGCAAATCTATTTCGGGTCTGCAATATAACTCAAATACTGAAATGGAGCTTGTTATATCTGTATCTATAATATTGGTTACATTCCCATTTATAGCACATGGTATATCTTCTACAATTACAACATTCTCATCAAAATCCGTAACTCCTGTCTCCTCATTTTTAATACTTACACATCTTCTTATTGTCATTTTACAAAAGTATGTCAATGCTAATATATCTGCTTCTGTCATGTTACCACCTAACTTTTCTAAAATTATTTAAAATATTCTTATCTTTTTGAGATAATTTTATTTCTATTAATTCATCTGTCGTTTTAGCTGTTGCAACATTGTAAGTAACAGAATAACCACCACGAGAAATTGAGCTAATTTTACCATTATCAGTACTACTGACTAATACAGTCTCTTTTAACTTAACAATAACTTTATCCTCTACAATACCTTCAAGAGTATCATTAAGTGTTTCTATATTGCAGTATGCAAGAACTAGAGTAGTGTATTTTTTAATGTACAACTTTATTAAATTATCATGAGTATCATCTTTTAAATTTAAAATTAACTTTATATTTTCTAACATCTAACCACCTCAAATAAAAATAGAGAAACTAAATGTTATTTAATTTCTCTATTAATTCATCTTTTTTCAGCTTCGAATAACCTTCTATGCCATTTTCTTTTGCTAAGCTTTTCAGTTCTTCAAGAGTTGAATTTCCTATATCAATATTTTTCTTATCTTCTAGTAACTTAAATCCATCTTGTATTAACTTATCTTTTAAAAAAGAATCTTCTACTCTACGTTCTATATTTTCTTTAATTAATATAAACATTTAAATCACTTCCTAGGCTGTAGGTTTAGCATCTTTAAAATTAGCATATACAGAGTTAACCTTGTTATCAAGGACCCACAATTCATGGTATCTTCTATAGTCCATAGACCATCCATCTGCTGTTTGATTTGTATCAGGGTCAAAGATTCTCATTTTATCTTGTTTTGTAACAGCGATAGGCACATCTATTGGAGCTATTATAAAGTTAGCATCTATTGCTTTTGTCCCTTTTGAATAACCTCCCTCTGTTTGGTTAGAAGAAGTACCATCATTAAGTATTATTGATGAATACATTCTGTTTTGAGGTGTTTTTATAAGAGGGCATCCATCAATTGAAGGTACTTGTGTTTCTATACCACCTTGTATAAAAGTAACAGAAGATAGCTTTTCTAACACTTTTTCTTCTACTGCAAACATACTATCATAATTCAAGTGACAAACTAAAGGTCCATTATATCCATTTTCTCTAATTACTTTTATACCAGCTTTTATCTTATTTATTATTGTACTTGAATTTACTGTGTATCCATATTCAACGTTAGTGTCTCCTGCTACATTCATAGCAGTAGTAGCTAACTTACTTAGTCTGTAAGCATCTATTTCTGGAATAACTTTTAATCTTTGGAACTCTCCCATAATATTTGTTGCAGTTACCAAAAAGTTAGTTTCATCCACATCCATAGAATCTAATGTGAATTTTCTTCCTCTATCTTGTGTCATAACCTTAGTTTCATATTCAAATTTAACATCCCCATTAACATAAGCATCAGACGAACCTCTTGCATAATCACCCAATCCATCTGTAGAAAGCTTACCTATTTTTACTTCTTTTCCCCCTGTGTATTTTATTTGTTTTGCGTTAGAATCCATCCATCCAGTTAATAATTCTTGTGTTACTTGTTTGTCTAAACCTTGTTGTAGAGCTTGCCCATACGCTAATATATTAGCCATATAATCATCATCCTTTCTTAATCACATTGATTTATTTAACTCCTAATATTTCATTTACCATAGCTTCCATATTTACATTCTCGTTTGTTTCTCCACTACCACCTGGTACATACTTGTAAAAAGACTGTGCATTTGTTTGTTTAGCAGTTTCAGTAACATTAGATTCAAACAAATCTTGGTAGCTTTCTTGTAACTCTTTTAATTGTTCCTCTATGCCTGTTATTTTGCCATCCTCACCCACACTTATTTTTTCTAAGTCAAACTTATTTGTTAATAAATCAGTATGCTTAGCTTTGTTAGTTAATAAAGCTTTCTCAACAGCACTTAATTTTCTTGTCTTTAAGCTTTCATTTTGCATTTTCTCAACTTCTATCTTATGATTTTCTTCTATCTTTTTTATTTGTGCTTGATGTTCCGTTTTAATCTTTTCCACATCTTCTTGAGTCATTTTGCTATTAAAACTTTCAATAGCTTTGTTAGCTTCTTTCAATTGTTCATTTGCTTTATTAAAAGTTTCTTTAGGTACTGCATACTTGGGAAATTCAGTATTAACACTTTTTAATATTTCCTCAACATCAATCTTATTCTCTTCGATTTTAATACCTTCTAATATTTTTCTTAACCATTCCATTTCTTCATCACCCCTTCTTATTTTCTCTATAGATTTTTATAGTTGCTCTCCAACTGTGAGAGTTTCTTTGTTCTTTATGCTCTACAACTTTTTTAAAAAGAGCAAAATAAAAAAGCCTCTATAGACTTTTACGTTTTCTTAGCTCATCATTTAATTTTTTCAAAAGTTCATTAGAAACTTTATTTATAGCTACTTCATATTCTTTTTTTAAACTTTTTAGATATATTTTTAAAACCATATCACTTATTAAACTTATAATAAGTATTATGTTTACAACAATACTTATTATTTGTAATATTAACCAACTCATTTAAATCACCTCATTTTATAAAATAAAAAGCATACTATATATAATCAATTTCATTGTCTTCAATATAATCACTAATTACTATAGATTGGACATTAGACATATTAAACATAACTGTTTTTTCTTCATCTTCAAAAGCTCTCAAACAATCTATATCTGATTGAGAATCAGAAAAACAAGTTACTAATTTATCAGCTATATGTTCTTTAACTATGCCAAATATACAATCATTATTTTTAAAATGTATGTCATATTTTTTGAGCTTTTTATCTTCTTTTGAAACTATAAGTTTTTGTGATTTTAATTCTTTAAGTAGCTTTTCATTTACTTCTTCTACACTTTCAGATTTTGATATTGTTGGTATATTTATTTTTACTTCATTTACCTTTTCTCTACCAAATATTCCATTAATTTTTTGCTCTAATTTGCCTGCTGCTTCATTAAATGTTTCGATTTCTTTTGTAGCACTTTTTATATTTTCCTCAAAATCTGTTGTATCTAATTCCAACTTAGCTGAAAGTTCTAATTTATTCTTCTTGTTGTTATCCTCATCAACATATCTATGTCCTTTTTCAATATTTTCAGTATAGTTTCTTATATCCTCAATAGTTGCAGTATATTCAACTTTTTGATATATATCATCAAATAATTCAAAGTTGCAAGAGTTTATTTCTCCATGTGAATTTCTGATTATATAATCATCAAGCTCTCCTCTCCACAATCCTCTTTTCTGAGTTTTTATCATCAAAATCGGTTTTTTAATATATTCACTCTCCTGAACATATTCAGTTGAAATAATTTTGTTTTCAACTGCTTCTGATACCCATTTTGGTATTTCTTCTTCGTCTCCAAATCTGAAAACTTCTACTACATCTGATTTCTTCACGAACTTAGCCATTTATTCCTCCTTGAATTTTTACACAATAAAAGCACTTGCTATTTAAACTTAACAAGTGCTCCCTATACAACTTCTATATTTTTTATTACATGTTCCTTGTACCATTCATTATAAGTCAAGTTTGCTGGAACTTCATAAGTTTTACCTTTTGGTAGTCGTGCTGTTCTTGTTTCCTCTTGCTCATGCGGGAAATATGGTATAGTTGTACACCTGCAACGTGGATGCATTGGAGGATAATTTTTTGTTTCTATAGCGTCCTTAACTAAAAATACTTTCATATCTACATTTCTACATTTTTCACAAGTATTCCCCTGTAATGTAGATATGAATTGATATTTATCTACGTTTTGACTTTCGTATGCTCTTTTATCAGCTTCCCCCATAAAATGTCCATGTTCAGTTTGAACTAATCTTATTGCATTTTCATAGCTAGAGTACATTTTCTCTGATACTCTATTAGAAATCTTTTTCAAACTCTCCCCTCTTATAACCATCTGAGTAATTTCTTCTTTGATAACTTCACTTAATAAATATCTATTTTTCCAAATTCTTTCTGAATAGTTTTTGCCACTCCAAGGATATGCAATTATATCCTTTAAAATATCTTTATCAAGTCTAGTGAAGCTTACACCAACACCAACACGCTTTTGAGTTTCATATATACTCTTATAGTAACTATCTTTTACAGCTTCTTCTAATAGCTCCCCTACTCTGTTATTTTGAATTTCAAAAGTATTATATGTCTCTTTAGATATTTGATAGAATAGTTCTTCTAATCGATTTATTCTACTTTTCATAGTTAATGTATTAAGTTCTAATAGTAGTCTTTCATCCATAGTTTGTTCTATTAATTTAATATATTGCTTAATGTCCATACGCCATGCCTTAAACTCATTATTAGTTAAATATTTTTGTGTTTCTGCATATGTTAGTTTATTCTGCTCAGCATATTTGTAAAATAAATTAGCAATTTCTTTCTCTATGTTTTTCATTGCAATTTTATATTGTTTATCTAGTTCATTTAATACCTTTTTTTCATCTTTTAATCTTGCATTTAATCTTTGCTTTTCTCTTTCTTTCCAATATTCAGTATTATTATTTTCCATATTAAATACCTACATTGAACCTTCAAGTATTTTTTTAGCTTCATCTTTTGTCACACCTATAGCTATAGATATTACATTTATAGCTTGACCTAATGTTAGTGTTCCTGCTGAATATTGAGACAATACACCTACCAGTGATTGTGTCTGAGCACCATTTAGAATTTTTCCTGCTACTTCCTCTGCGTTGTCTATAGTATCATTCACAGTGCCATTTTCTTCTACGTCTCCCTTTTTATTTGGTAAATTTTCAAAGTCGTAATCATCAGAAACGGAAGCTGCTTGTGCTTGTTTTTCTTCTAAATAAAGTCTCTCAGCTTCCTCGGGGTCGTCAATCCAAGGATGATGTCTAAAAATAATTTTGGTAGGTATTATTCCCATGCTCTTGGTTGCTATGTCTGCATCTTCTAAATCATTGGACATCATATTGCGTGTATATGTTTGTTGTATCTTTTTATAGTCTGTAACTCCTAAAAAATATAATATGACTTTAACTAGTTTATCAAAAGAGGTTCTAAACTCAGTTTCAAGTAATCCACTTTTTAGTTCTAGCTTTCTATAAAAGAATTTAAGTGCTACACCACTTGCATTCCCAAAGCTCTCAGTATCCTGTTGTAGTCCTTGACCACTTTCATATATTTGCTTTTTCAAGATTTCAAGTGTTATTCTTCGAGCTTCTGTAGGTATTTCTATTTGCATAGTTTTAAGACCACCACTATCTCCTTCGCTGTCTGTTTCGGTTTTTATTGCCTTATATCTCTTTAATTCATTTAAAAATTGTGCTGTATCCTCTCCACCGTAATTTTCTAGAATGTATATTATCTGTTGTATATCTTCTAAATCATTAGCAAAACCACTCATTATTTTATCATATAAATCTAACACTGATTTATACTTAGATAAGTCGCTTTGTTTTTTTATATTGTTAGCAAATTCAATAAAAGGAACTGAATTAAATCTATGTTGTACTGTTATATGCTCTATTTGAGAACCACAACACGATACTCCAAAGAATTTATATTTATTTAATACTTTATCTGTCCAAAATTCAACATAAGTATATGGTTGTTTCTGTATCTGTCTTTCTACATCTTCTAACTGAACATAGTATCTTATTACAGCTTCTAACTCTCTTTCGATACCATTTTGATATATAGGAATAATTTCTTCTGTATTAACTACACCATATTTAAATACTTGACTAATTACCTGTTCTCCACTATATTCTTCATCTATCCAGTAGTGAAGCCATGCAGTACCACAATTTGATGCTTCTATTGCTAAATTCTTAGCTTTTCTAGTAAACTCATTCCCTAAAACATCTGTTACCTTCTCATTTAATTCTTTGTCATTGTCAATGTCAAAAAGAACTGGATAAGTAAACATATAAGAAGCTTTTTCATCTACTAGTATTTCATGAAAGTTATGACTAATTCTATTATCAGCATTTCGCAAAGGATTTTCGTCTCTATTTTGAACAACTACACCCTTTTTCAAGATATCATTTTCATTATAATAATATGATTTAGCTTGTAATATCTCTTGCCTTCTAGCTATATCAGCACTTATTATTGCTCTTATTTTTTCTAACTCCACATCATCACCACCACCTATATTACTTAAATACTGATAATCCTTGACCTTTTAGTGCCTTTTCTGCAACTCCTGTTGTAGCATCACAATTAGACACCAAAAAACCATGAGCATAGTACACATGGTTTCCTTCAACAGTTAAATTATAAACTTTTACTTTTTTGCTTTCTATTAATGTGGTTGAGTCTATTTGAACATGACTTTGAACATGTTTGTCTTTCTTTGGAAGATGCCTTGTATTTTGTGCCAACAAATTCTGTTCCACATATAATACATTTTGATGTATATTTGATTCGTCTGTTTTTACCTCTCCATCTTTCTCCACATTTATCTGAACAGAATTGAGATGTTTGTACTTTGCTTTCAAAATAGTCCCCACATTCTTTACATTTACATTTATATTTTTCAAGATTTTTTGAAATCTGCTTTGCATGCTCTGAGTGCCATTTTCTGCCTTCTTCACTTTTATGCCATTCAGTAGCTTTTTCTCTTGCTTTATTGAGATTGTTAATAGTTGCTTTGTAAAATTCTTCATCTTCAAGATTTTTCTTTGCATGTAGCGATAAGTGTTGTTTATAAGGAATACATTCCAAGTTGTCAATGTTGTTATTAAGAGGATTAAAATCTTTATGATGAATATGATAGCCTTCTGGAACTTCCCTTTTATTATTAAACTCCCAAATTGCCACATGAAGTCCTTTAGCATGTTTTCTTTTTTCATTTTTACTTGACTGACTAAGATAATACTTTTTTTGTCCCATAAGTTTATATTCTTCTCCATTGAATATAACAGTTTCTTGTACTTCCATAATATCAACTCCTTTAGTGATATTATACTGGTTTCTGATATACCTGTCAATTTATCAAGACTTATAAAACCATTGATATGACTAAATACTTTGTGATTTCTAGTGGCTTTTAGCCCTAGTTTATTTATAGTTTCTTTTTCTCCTGTACATCCTGACCATAATACTTTTCTAAGACCGAATGGTGTGAATACATATTCCCCTTCTTTTATTTTCTCTATAGATTTATTACCAAACAATGTTGATATTTGTGTTCCTTCTTCAAAACATGCATCATCATGTTTGTTCTTACCTTCTCTTTGATAACTCACCATTGCCTTATAATAATCTTGCCATTTATCTCGCCAATTAGTTGGAAAATATATATGTTCCATTACCCACGAACTGTTAGATAATATCCTAGCTTCTTTATTTTTCGACTGATGAAACCATTTAATAATAGTTTTATTACTTTTGAACTTTTCTTTCAATATTCTTTGTACATTTCTTGCAAAAGCTCTACCACCACTATTACTTTCTATGTCAGCTTTGTTAACTTCATTATCATAAAACATCTTAGCAGTTTTATACTCTGTTGTTTCCATGCTTTCTTTAGTATATAAAACATCTAATACATAAGCTTCTTTGTTATATACTCCATACACAATAGAACATAAATAGTCTGCTCCTTCGTCTGCTGTATCCACATAAGCTTTAATAGATGTAAATAGTAGATTGCCTTTATTATCAGCAGGAAGCTTGTCATATGTCTTAAATCTAGTGTATAAACAGCCTTTAAGGTCGATAGGCTCTTGTTGATAGTTAGCACTTGCAATATCTTCACCCATGGCTCTTACTTTAGATTTGTAACTTTTTAGAGATAGCACTTCTTCACAAAGCATGTTGCCATCTTCCTGTAATGCTTTCATATTAATATGTCTTACTTTCTTGCCTTCTTCTTTGTAATGTTCTAGTGCCCTACCTGCTAAATCCTTGCTAGACCATCTAGTCATTATAATTATTATTTTCCCGCCTTCTTCAAGTCTTGATAACATAGTATTAGTAAACCAATCCCAATGTTTTTCAAGAACATTCTCATTATAAGCTTCCTCTGCATTTTTAATTAAGTCATCTACAATCATCAAAGAACATCCAAAGCCTGTTGCTGTGCCACTTGGAGATGTTGCCAAATAATTATTATAACCACCTTCCAATGACCATAAATTCATAGCTCCATCACCATGTTTGATTTTTGTGTTAGGAAATATATCGCTATAGATAATAGTGTCTATATCGGCTTTTTCTTCTTGAATAGCATTTCTAACATTCTTCGAAAACATAGTTGAAAGAGTTTCATTATAACTACCAGTCATTATTTTTTCATTTTTATTTTTACCTAAAATCCATTCTACGAATAAACCTGCACTTCTACTCTTCCCGTGTCTAGGTGGCATATTTATAATTAAAACTTCATCATCTGAATAATAAAAATCTTGAAGCTTATTACAAGTCTCAACTAAATACTTTCTATCTTCTTTATAAAATTTTGGAGCTAATAAATTACAAAAATAAAAGAACTCACGTCTTGCAAGTTCTTTCTTCGCTTCTAACTGTATTAATTTTTTATCCATCATCTAATTTTGCCAACCTTTTTAATTCCTCTGTAGATAGTTCTTTAAATGGATTATTTATTGTAATTTCATTAGTTGATTCTACTATTTGTTTATCCCTCCATTCAGCTGGTTTTCTATTTTTCAACCAGAATATCTGTGCTGTAGTATCTGGTACTACATGTTTAGTCACTCTTTTAGTTTCTTGACCTTCTTCATATGTTATTTCATAATATTCATAACCTAATGCTCTTTTTAGCAAAGCATTTTCAACCTGTCTGTCAATTACTTCTTTTCCCTTTTTTAAGGCATTACAAATATTACTATACTTCTTTTTCCAATCATAGAGTGTCTTAACATTTATCCCAATATTAAATGCTATTTGTTCATCTGTAAGACCATCTCTTGCCCATCCTTCAATTTTAATTAATCCTTCTTCTGTTATCCAGTATTCATATTTAGCCATATCACCACCTCGTTTGTTTGTCGTTTTGGGAATTAAAAAAGACCTAGAATTTTATATCTTCTAATTTAAGTCCTCCTATTCTAAATACCACTAGTTCCTTCAACATTTCTCATTTGTCTATCTAAAGTTCTTTTTCTAAGCCACATCAAGCATTCTTCTAACTTCTCTATAGCCTTCTCATTCTCTTTACAAGCATATGTGCTATCTTGAAATGCTTCTAATCTTGTTATAACTGCCAATATTACATCTTCATTATTTATTCCATTAACTCCTTGCTCTTTTATAGGTCCTTCTTGAAAACTAAGATACTGTATTGGTTCTATACAATCATCCTCACAATCTGCTCTTCCTAATATAAAGTAACATGGGGCATTATACTTCCATTCTTCTTTATCCTCGCAATAAAGCTTAGTATAATTTTGTGTGCATAAACTGTTTTTAACTTCCATAATTCATTCTCCTTTTATAATTTTCCTAGTTCACATTGAAGTCTATAACCCTCTAATTTCCAAAGTTCATTTTTAATTTGTTCTTCACAAATATCTAGTCCTATTTGCTCATCATAGTTTGCAGGGTCAACACAGGCACTATGACCAACTAGAGTAAATCCATTAGGTAATTGTATTGTCATTACTGTACACTTATCCCAATAAATCTCTACTTTCTTTTCTGCTTGATTAAACAAATCATCTATTTGTTGCTGAGTTATTGAATTTTTATTCATTTTTTAATACTCCCCTTTTTTATTTAAATAAAGTGCTGTATCAAGCAAATTAGTAAAATACTTTCCACCATTTCTTTTAACCATATTACCAACTTCATTTAAAGATTTTAATTCTGATATAGTAAATTTCTTTTCATCTCTAATTGAGTCATATAAACAGAAAATAGTCTTGTGAGGTCTTTTTATAGAATCTTCTACTGCTTCTGCAATCGAATATACCCCAGTCATAAGTGGTGTTATTGTGTATAAACAATAGTCGCAAGTTTTTCTTTGTTCTCTTTCCTTTTCCATACATTCTTCTGTCCAATTAGGTACAACTGGATTATAGTAATCAATTTCTAACAAACTAATCAATTCATCTCTCCAAGTGCTTTCATTACAAGTTCCTCCTAAAAATACTTTCATAATATCATTCTCCTTCTTAATTTATTGTATAAAAATAGACTTAGAAATTAATCCAAGTCTTTATTTTCCGTATTTACTATATAATTTGCCATAAGCACTACTCCCCTTATCAATAAATCTTCACTAATAGCACTTTTCCCTATGAAACTCTCAACATATCTAACTCCATAATCTAAAAATTCATCATCTGCATCTATATTAAATTCATCTAATTCTTTTATTATCTTTTCTCTTAAATCATTCATATTATCATGCTCCTGTAAAAAAATAAAAGACTAAGCTTACCCGAACTTAGTCTTTTTAGTGGGGGATACATATTATTTAAGGGAGCAAGTTCTAGGAATCGAACCTAGACTAAACACCAGCCCTTGCATGGTGAGTGAGGTTACCAAGCCCCACTCTTTCAGACAATTGAATTAAATTCCGTTTTAATCCAATATATCTACATATAGTGTATTAATACATTTTGAACATAGTTAGAATTGAACTAACAGCATCCTCATGCCCTGCCTAGTCTGTTCACATAAGCTAGAGTAATCCCTTAACCCTAGCCTAATATATTTAGTTTTGAGAGGGAAATCTTTATTTCCACAATATTATTATCTCACGTTTTTGCCAATAAAAAGTCTCACGATAGTCTCCAAAAAGTCTCAAAATAGTCTCATTTTTAAGCTTTCCATGAAAAAATGGGCAATTCAAACTCTTTTATTTTCGGATATAACATATCCATGATTTTACAAACTATTCTTTTTCTTATTCTAAAGCAATGACTTCTATCTATGTGCATAGTATTAGACATATAATCCATATTTATTTTTTCATTGTTCATGTACATTTCATTGAAGAACTCTGTTTCAAAACTATTTAAACTTGTTAATGCACATTCTATAGTTTCTTTTTCAATCTCTAGCGTTTTCTTATCTTCTTTTAATCTATTTAAATCTTCTTCTCTTTTAATAACTTCATTTTCCACACTTGAACTTATATTATAAGTTTCTCCTGTTTTTTCTTCATAACTTTGAGCCTTACATCCGCAAAACTCATTTTCTATTTTTTTAATATATATTTCTTTAATTTTTATTTGACTCTCTAGTTTTTTATAGTTATATAATCTTCCTTCAACCTCTTGGAATAGTGTTTTTTTATTCATACTTTCACACTCCTATCAATTATTTGTGTTATAATATTATTGATGATAATAATTCTATATTTTTGACAAGTGGAGTGTGAAAGCACTCCTTTTCTTTTTAATTAGCAGAAATTATCTTTTTCAAAGAAACTAATTTGATTTGTTTTTCTTTCAGACTTTATAATCCTAATTGATTCATCTATAATATTTAATGATTTTAATAAAACATCTTTTGGTATATCCTCCCACTTATCAGCTCCAAGAATTAATAAAGTTCTCTTTTTAACTAAATCAAACTCCTCATTAGCTCTAGGAATATCTAATCTATCTTTTATGTAACTTGAAATATCATACTTAGTTTTACTTGTAGGTCTATAATATTTAGAAGATTCTTTTTTAAATTGTTCTATCTGTGTATCATGTTTAGTTTGCATTTCATATAATGCATTGCTTACAATATCATTAATTTGATTTAACTGTATTTTTGTAAGATTATTTGGCGCTTTGTATTTTTCTTCTACTGCAATTAAATACTTTCTATAATTTTTAGAATTTCTTTTAAGTTCTTTATTTGCTCTTGGACTTGCTCCTGCTACTAAACAAATTTCTTTTGCTATTTCTAATTTCAAAGTATACTCTATTAGAATCTGACGCTCCCTTTTAAAAGGGATTGTGAAATAATCTTTATTTTCAATGGCATCAACACTTTTTAGGTTTGTTTTTATCCAATCTGAAAAATCCTGTTTAACACCTAATCCTTCCCAAAGTTCCCTACCATCTACAACCTTTATATCTTCATCTGTTGTATATACTTTTATAAGCCCTTCATTTTCGATTAATTTTAAATCATTCATACTTATAATCCTCCTCCAAATTATTTTTATCTAATGCTTTGATAAACGGATTTTTCCGTTGTTCAACTAATATCTTCTAATATAACCTCAATTCTTGGTCTATCACTAAAATATTTACTAGCTACAACCTCAACTATCTGTGTATCATCCTTATATGCTATCTCATTAAGTGCATCAGCCACAATCTTAACAACATTATCAATATCGGGTTTCTTACTAGGTCTTAACGCATTATTTCTTTTCTGCTCTTTAACCTTTTTACTATTACTTTTAGCTATAGAATAATAGCACCTTAAAGTCATTTTTATATAACCTGTAAAATGATACTTAACTTTAGATTGATATAGCCACTTTATAAGATTCTCATAATCTTTAGTTTTATTAGGTGTATAGGTTCTTTTAGCGTAAGTATTCATTCTTGGTCTTTCTTTTCCGATTGGTTCTCCATCTATTGTAAAATTAATCTTCATTGCCTCTCCTTAATCCTCTATATAATAAAATTCCGCTTCTCCTACTTCACATTCATGAACTATCCAGTCGCGTGCTTTACTACTACTATAATAAATATAGTTAAATAAAAATTCCTTAATTTCATCTTTTTCAACTTCAACTTTAATCTTTGTTTTACAATTCTCACAATCATCCCTACTGCATCTATCACAATACATTTCAACCTTCATTAATTTACCTATTTCTTTTTTTAATAGTCTTAAATTCTCTCTATCTTTTCTTAATTCATCTAAATCTTCTAGTGCTATAGTTGCTGTTGCAGATTCTAACATTTACTATTCCTCCTTAAATTTTTATTTTATTCTTAATTACATCTTTAAAAGTACTAGAAGCTATCTGTAATTCATGTATCATAAGCTCACATCCTTTAAAAGTTTTAGTCTATAATTTTTGACTGCTCCTTTTCATATAATCACTTCCCTTAATTTACTCAATTACTCTCATATTCACTTTTCCATTTTTAAAAAGTTTTATTTGATATTTTTTTCCACAATGGGGACAAGTAACTATCATTTTTTTAAACTTAGCTAATGTATAGAAATTCCTACCACATCCACCAAAACATTTACCTCCATTGAATATTTCAAATTCTCCATAGTCTCTATCTAACTCATTTGCTTCATCTCTATGTTCATTAACTATATATTTATATATCAAAGTATTCATTAAAAACACCTGCCTAATCTATTTCGATTTCGACTATAGCTCTACTTAAAAGCTTTACATTATAATTTTCTTTTATATTTTCCTCATCTTTTTTAAAAGCTCTTGCTTCTTCTAAATCATTAAATATAGAGCTGTATATGTTCCCTTTTTCCCATTCTCTTGTTGTCTGCCAAGTTACTTTAAATTCTGTAATAACCATATCGACGACTCCTTTTATAAGTCAAAGTAAGTCTATAGACTTTTAGTTTCATTCACAAACTTACCTTGACTATTTAAATTATTTAAACCTAGACTATTTGTTTCCTTCACTTTCCATTTTAATTAATAATTCTTTTATTTCAGCAGCTTCTTCTTTTATACATTTAATAGCTAGTTTAATTTCTTCTTTTAAGCGAATATTTAATTCCTTATTTGTAAAAGTAAGTGGTATTTTAGTACCATTTTTTCTTACAATTGATATATTTATTTTTTTACACTCTTCTATTTCCTTTAAATATTCTCTTAATTCTTTTTCATCTTCTTTCGCTCTCTTTATAGCCTCAAGTATAGGAATAACAGCTACTTTATATCCTTCTGGAATATCATTTAAATTTATTTTCATTTTTAAATCTCCTTTTCTAACCAATTTTTATATGTTGTATCACAATCTTTGCTTTCGCAATCTACCCTATCATTTATGCAACTAGCACAAATCTCTTTCCCAAATTCCTTATACACTTCTCTTTCATCAAGATTCTTTGACTTGCACATTTCTTTATTAGTCATATACTCACCTTCTCTGTTTGAAAGAAACTTATTTGTCTTTCATTTTCTATATCTTCATTACTAAATCGTCTTTCTAGGTCATGTACTGTGACCCCATTAGCTCTAAAAGGTACAGGACTATCTCTATCTAACTTAAGCATCTTTTGCCACAAAATGGGATAGTATTTTCTTAGTGTTTTAAGACTCTCTAAACTTTGTTTAGGGCATAGATAACAACCTGTTCGCTTAAATCTATGATGTATTTCATAATAGAATCCTTTTTCTTCTAAATACTTCAAGCAATCTTTTTCAGTCATTTTTGCTTCAAATAATGGAGCTATACAGTTTTTTTCTAGTCTTTTATATCTATTAGGTTCATCAAAGGCAATTCCAATGTACCTTTTATGTTCTCCAACCGAATTGAAATATTTGTTAGCAGGAGCAAGTTTTAGTCTACTATTGCACCATGCTCCTAGAGTGTACGGAAAACCCCATATTTGACCCTTACGCTTGCCTTTTTCATTTACTGTATAAAAGTATTCCTCAAAGGTCTTTTGTGCTTTAATTCTTGTTATTTTAAAGTTTATTCTTTTCTCAAAATCATCTATTATGTTATAGATTTCATCAAACTCTATTCCTGTATCTATAAATACAATTTCATCAAGAGGTAATTTCTTTTCTAATATTAAAAGAAGCATTGCAGCTGAATCTTTTCCTCCACTAAAACTTGCAATATACTTCATAAAATCACTCCTTGCACTCTCTAAATGATTCAACTACCATTTTAGTCTCTCCACTAGTATCTTCTACAAAATCTATTTGTCTCCCATTAAACTCTCTTATATAATCTGCTATCTCATATATTCTTTGACACTTTTGTTCTATACAGTTACAAATATCATTTATATTTATTTCGTTTGGAATTTCAACCATAACTTCATGTTCTAAAGTCACTTTTTCCTCAAACTTAATTTTATATTTTTTCATTTTAAATCCTCCTTTATTTCGTTTTTGAGAGTCGCAAAACACTTCAACAGAAATTTATATTAAGATACATTTTGAAACTCTCTAAATTGTTTTTATTTAGATATTTCTTCTATTCAAATATAAGTTCTTCGCTATCAAGCCACTTTTTAATACCATTCTCACAATCATATTCAATATCATTAATCTTGCAGTCATAAATACAACATTCACACACCTGTTTATTATGTAAAAAATCTATCAGTCTATTAATAAATAGCGACTCCTTTTCTTTTAACTTTTCTTTAAGAGTTTTATTTTCTTCCCTTAATTCACTAATTTCATTAAAAACATCTAAAAGTAACTTTGAGTCTATCTCATTATCTTCATTTGAAATTCTATACTCATAAATCCTACCAACCATAAAACTAGTTACTATTAATGTAATACTAGTTAAAATATTCATTTTTCAACATCTCCTCATATTCTTCTCTAGCCTTATCTATAGCGATTAAGATTTCCTCGCCATCATTATATAGCTCTTTTGCTCTCTTAATTGTGTACTCTGTTCTTGAAACTTCCATTATTCCTCCTCAATGTATTCAACTTTCCACCCACTTCTGCTTGGGGTCTTTCTTTTCAATATGTGACTTACTGCTGGTTGTTTTAATCCTAAAAAACAAGCAGCACTATCAATAGATTCAACTTCTTTTACTTCTCCAGTTTTAACATTTCTCATTCTTACAGGCTTATTATTATGAGGTCCTTTACACCTACTTTTTACACCAAATTCAGATAACATACTATCAATTCTTGGCATCACTTTTTTACCTTTTCTTTCAATCCCAACTAAGCAACAATATAATGCTAAGTAATTTCTACATGTAGGGTCATCATCTATGATATTTGTTCCTAAAGAACCACTAAAATATTTTTCGACCTTAAACATTTCAGCAACCTCCTTATTTAACTGGCATTTCAAATACTTTCTCTTGATTATGTCTAACTCTGCAAGAATCTATATAATCAGTTCTTACTCCACTTTCAATAAACTTTTGTATTTCATTCAACACTTGTATAGCTCTTTCTTCATTCTCATATTCACCTATTTTTCTAAAATCTGAACTACCTTTAAATATAGCTATTACCTCATTTATATCTACTTCAACTCTGTTAACTTCCAATAAATCTAATCTATCTTGGCTTCTAATTATTATCATTTCTATTCCTCCAATATTTTTAACTTCTAGGAAGTTAATACTTATATTAACTCCCTAATAATTTACACAATCACTCTAAAAAGGTATATCATCATCATCTATTGCTTGAAACCCTTGAGGGTCTAATCCTGGTGGTATATATTCTTGCTTAGGGTTACTATCACTTTTACTAGAAAGCAATTCTAAAGCATTTACATTAACTTTAGTAATAGATTTCCAGCAACCATTTTCATCTTTGTAATTATATATATTTAACTCTCCAACAACATACACAGACTTAGCTTTAACAAGATATTGCACAAGATTTTCAACATGTTTTCCTAATTGTTCGCATTGAATAAAATCAGTTATTTTGTTTCCATTCTTATCTTTAAACCTTCTATCTACCGCTATTGAAAATGTTATTTTTGGAGTACCTGAATTAGGAAGGTACTTCAATTCTGCATCTGCAACTAATCTCCCAACTAAAGTTATTGTATTCATTTAAACAGCCTCCTTTTTATTTTTCTTCATGTTCTTCTATATACTCAACAAAGTAAGTATAAGTAGTTTTACTATTTTGTTTCTCTCTACCAATCTTTACTGTATATCCAGCTTTTCCAAGCAACCTCAATAATTCCAATCTATCTTGTTCATTTAAAGAACCGCTTTTCTGTGCATATATTCTCCCCATCTTAATCCTCCTTTCTAGGAAGCAGTAGTATGATATTTACTTCCTAGAAGTTTAATTTAATTTTATTTGAATTTAACTTTTTGGCTTTTTTTAATAATGTCGTCTAGTTCATCACTTGAATACTTAGTAAATGTTTCATCAAAATTATGAAAGTTAGTTTTTTTACTTTTACTAGGAGCATTGACAACTTTATTATTAGACTGTTTCTTCTCCTGTTTACTCTTTTTCTTCCTCTCAAACTCATTCTGATACTCTGTAAGTTCTAAACTAGTTTTTACACCTGCTTCTATCCAGTTATTTAATATTGTCTTTACATACTTATAATTCTTAACTCCACTCCCTACAGCTTCATCAATAGCCCTTATAATTACTTCTAACTCCATTCCATCATCTAGAAAGCCTAGTAACTCTAAAAAGTTGTTTGGAGTAATTACACCTATATATTTTTCAAAGTATTTTTTTATGTAGACAGTTTTATCTAATTCAGATTGTTCATTAATAACAATAGTAGTAATACCATTTTCTTTTAAACCTATTTTCTTTTTAATACTATTTTCTTTTATGTTGCCGATTTCCCGACCTCGGTTTTGCCGACTTCCGGTTTCACCGACTTCGGTTTTACCAGCTTCCGGTTTTACCGGAGTCGGGAAATCGGCACACGGTTGGGATTCAGTATTTTCAACGATTTCAGAATTTACACTTTGAGGTGTATCAAAAATATCATATCTATAACCTTTCATTTGACCTTTTTCATTCCTTATTTGTGTCCTAATAACAAAACCTTCTTGCATAAGCTCATTTAAAGCATTACTTACTTTTGTCTTGCTATCTTTTCTATAACTTATTAATGATTTTGCATAAACTTTATGACTACCTGACCTTTGAAATCTTAGCATCTGAGTAACTACCCCTATAGCTGAATAAGAAAGATTTTTATTATCAAGTATTGTGTTAGGTACTCTTGTAAAAGGGTCATCAAAATTTATATGAAAGTATGTTTCGTTATTAAAGTCCAATATATCACCTACTCTTGATTTTGCTTATCTAAAATGCTCTTATATCCATTTAGAACCTTTTCATACTCTTGCTTAGTCAAATCTATTGCTAGCTTACTAAACTTCTTATAAACCTCACTATCGACTCTATTTTTATCCTTATCTATAGACTCGCCTAAAAAATATAATGTATTTAATTCATCTTCACTAACTTCTCTTTTTTTTTGTTCTTTCCCATGTGTATTTGTTGCATCACTATCTTTTGTATCATCAATGCAGAATAATCCATTCAAAGCATATTTTCTTGCATAGCTTGATACGCTTCCAGTTACTTGTGCTAAATCCATGCCTTTCTTAGTTTCATCTTCTCTAGCTAATGCCTTTACAGATACTGTTTCTCCTGTTTCTGCATCTATTAAAGTTGCTGTAGCTTCTACATAGAATCTAGTGCCTATTTGAACAACTTTATCATCTAATATAACTAACGCTTTTTCTTCTTTTAAAATAGGTTTTAAACCTTCTAGTATATCCTCACAACTCCTATAATTATATTTACCAAAACTATTAAATTGATTTTTAGGAGCTTTTAAAGCACTCTGTATATTTACAAGCTTCATATAAATATTATTAGTTTCCATATCTCCCACCTACTCTTTTTTAGCTTTTGGAATTGTTAATGTAGTTCCATATTCAATCCTGCAACCTTCAACCTCATGACCTTTTTTAATAAAGTCTTTTATAACATTCTTATCTACTTTTATAACTTGCTCTACTGTTTTATATATAGAAGGTATTTTTTCTTCATCTTCTATGACCAAGCTACCTGCTGATTTTCTTATACTTATATTTCCTAAAATTGTTTCTACCTTCTTAGTACCAAGTAACTCCATGCAATCTTTTATATTGCTTTTTAACCTATCAAGACTATTCTTTTTAACTCTCTTTAATTCTTGCAACCTCTTAATCTCTAAATCTATAGAGCTTATATCACTGTCAATATTCATTATTACTGAGACTATTCTAGTGTTTTTATTTTGTATCTCTTGTTTTATTATTTCTTTTATTTCCTCTAGTTTCTCAGCTTCATTTCCTGTTATCTCTGTTAAACCTTCTTCTATTTCTAATAAATCTGTAGTTAATTCATATAAAGTACTCATAATTTCCCTCCATTTATGCTATAATTAGCTTAATTAAATTTTTGATATTTTTTTGATTAGAGCCACTTGCAATGGCTCTTTTCTTATATCTGTACCTCTATAGGTATATCTCTTTCAATTTCTTCTAAAATTAATTGAAGTCTCTTGTAATCTTCACTTTCCTCATGTTCTTTTGTTTTAATCTCTACATTTATACCTTCTAAAATATTTTCAACAGCATATTTTGCTCTTTGCCATGCAACTATTTCTCTTAGATAACTTTCCATGTGTACATTGTCTATTAAATCCCTGTCTTTATTTCTAAGTTCATCATAAAGCTTGCTATTTTTGTTTATCTCTAATTCAGCTAAATCTAATTGTTTTTGCACTATTTGTTTTACTTTGTTTAAACTTTCCATAATTAACCCCCTAGTTTAAATTTTTAACTTCATAATCATTATCTTTAATATCTTCTACTGTTAATGCTTGATACTCCATACATCCTCTTTCTTTGTTGTAGTATGCTAAATTTAGCTCATTTTCTGTTGCTACTACTACAATGCAATCAATTTCAAAACCAAGTCTTTTGCAATTTACTTTTACTGCATTTCCTACTCCAACTTTCTTTAAATCGAATTTATTCATAATTACCTCCTTTTAATTTAATATTTCAATATAATATTCATTGTCTATTGCATCCTTTATTGTTAAAACTGATTCACACATTTTCTTTGTTTTTTTATTAAAATAAACTATTGTTAATTTAAACTGACTTATTTGTGTTACTATACAATCACTTTCAAAATTAAATTTCTTGCATGTCACTTTTATTGCTTTACCCCTTTTAAGAACTTCTGTAGGAAATTTTACTTTAAGTATTTTCATATCACTATCCCCTTATTGTATTTTTTAAGACCCTCAAAACTTGCTTTTATTTGCTTATCTTTACAGAACTGCATATAAACTATTAGTACCTTTACACTCGACTAAATCACTCCCATTCTTTTTTTATATAGTTACTTTAGGAAACATATCTTTAGCTACTCTCATAGCATTTTTAGTTAATTGTCTTTGCCATGCCACTTCTCTTGGTGACCATACAAATCCATGTTTTTTAAGTCTAGTTCTTAACTCCAAATTTGGTTTTTCATCAAAGAATACTTGCAATCTATCAATGTCATAATTGACAAATACCTCTCCACCATTAAAATTAAACCCTTCTAATTTTCTTAACTCTTTATGTTCTTTTACTTCTTCAAGCCTTTTTTTAATATCTCTTATTCTTTTATTGTTATTTGTTAATTTAAAAGCTTCATAGGGCTGTTCTTTTTTATCTTTTCTAGCCTTTTTATTTGCTTCTTTCATGTCTTTTTGTAAATTTTCAAAATAAAACAATTTAGCTTCCAATTTTTCTATTGCATATATATCACTTGTTTCTATTGCCTTTCCATATTCAAAACTTCCAGTTCGATATGCTTCTAAAATTTTTTCTATAGGTGTCATTTTTTCTAAATTCTTCTTTGTATTTTCAATAAATCTTTTTATAACCTCAGAGTGCTCAAAATTACGTTTCATTATCATATCAGTTTGTTTATCAGCTTTTTCATAGTTATATCTAGCTGGTCCTGCAACTGTAACAGGTACAAAATTTGCTCTTCTATTTAACTTTTCGTTGTAGATTTTTTCTATTAATCCTTTAAAACCTGCTTTTCTTAACTGTATGTACTCTAATTGTTCTTTTGTATATTCATCATTGCAATTAAAATTATAATCAAAACTTTCAAAAGCTATCTTTGCATCCTTTGCAATGCAATTTCCAGCTTCAAAATGACTCAACTCATTACATCTTCTTATATTATCCTTATTCAAGTTTAACTCCACTACTTCTCTATCTATACAATTTACACATTCCATTTTTTATGCCCCCCTTTTTGTTTTATAACAATATCTTTCTTTAAAATAAGTCACTGATACCCTGCCAGAAAAAGTCTTAAAGCCTTCTTTTTCTAATTCTTCATTTAATTCTGCAATTATTTTGTATGCAGTTGCTTCGCATATATCTAAAAATTTAGCTACATCTTTTGCCCTATAAAACAATTGTTCTTTAGCTACTGCTTTTGCCATTTAAAACACCTACTTTCAAAATATTCTGTATTTAAATTTTAAAGTTCTAACCTAACATTGATAGCTGTTCTTCTTGTTCCTTCAATAATCTTTTTAAAATATACTCTTGACCTTTTCCTGTAACTCTAGTTGTTTTAAAAGTAAATGTGCCAGCTGAGTTCTCCTTAACACCTTCTATGGTTTCTAAATAATCTCTATCTATTGCAACTTGCTTTGGTTCAGTAGAATTCTTAAATACTAAATCCCATTCTCTTAATTTCTCGTATAATCTTTTCTCTCCAATAACTATCCCTTTGCTTTTAGAAATGATTTTTGCTACCTCTCTTACAAGTAAACTATTTTTTGATGATGCTATTTGATTGATAAATTTACTTTTTTCCTGCAACTCTTTATTTTTTTGCTCTATTGTTTTATTTGCTACAATTAATGCTCTAGCCATAACTTTTTCGGGACTATTCCAATCCTTTTCTATCTTAATAAAATATTGTCTTGCTTGTTTACCTTTTTCATTACGCTGTATCATAGCTATTTCTTTTGCCATATCTAACTTAATCGCATGATTTTCACTTGGTCGTCCTCTAGTACTTTCTTCCAAAATTGGAATAAAGTCTTCGTTTATTGTAAATCCATATTCACACATTCTTTTAAACCAAGTTGTATAATTGGAATTCACCTCTAAAAATTCATGTAATTCTCTAGCATTTACTATTGGTTCTTGATTTTCATTTATTTCAACATTTATAAGCTCATTCATGACTATCTTCCTCTCTATATTTTTAGTGTTATTCAATATTACTTGCTTTAGTTGCAAACTTTAAACCTAGTACAGCTTCATGTAAATCATCTATACTTTCCATTCCGATATTCCAAACTTCTTCTTCATCTTTGTCTATCACATCATCTTCAACTACTCTTATAAAATCATCTTCTAACTTTAGGTAATTCCTTATCGCTATGTATAGTTTTAGAGCTGCATTAGAAATTGTTTTAAGTTTTACATTTGGTAAATCAATTAATTCATTCCCTGTACTAGATTTTAAGTGCTGGTATCCTAGAAATTGATTATTATAAATTTCTGTCATTTTCGAAACTACTGTAGTTGGTGGCATTCTTTTATCGTTCTCATATGCTCTTAAACTCTCTACTGATATATCTAGTAGTTCAGATGCCTTTTCTTGTGTAAGACCAGTATTTTCTCTGCTTAACTGATATATATTTTGGTATTGATATGACATTCAGTTTTCCTCCATTTCATCTTATAATTAATCTATAAAATAATTTAATTAATTAAATCTGTTATTTCTATACCTAATGCTTTTGTAAGTTTACATAAAACATCTATCCTAGGATTATATTTATTTTTTTCTAAGTCACTAATTGTTGTTTGTGCTATACCAGTTTTTTTACTTAATTCAATTTGAGATAAAGAATTATTTTTCCTATAATATTTGAGCTTGTGACCTATACACATTAGCCTCACCTTCTTTCTGATTCAATCATAACGCATTTGCGATATATTGTCAACGCATTTTCGTTATTTTTTAATAAAAAAATATCTGTTATACTATATTTATTACCGTATTTACGTTAAAGATTGGATGTGTTTACATGGATGTTACTCAACGTATAATTGAATTACGAGATAAAAAGGGATATAGTACAAATAAACTTGCTACTAAAGCAGGATTAACTCAATCAACGCTTCAAAGTATTCTATCTGGAAGAAATCAAGCATCTATTAATACTATTGAGAAAATTTGCTCTGCATTAGATATATCTTTATCTGATTTTTTTAATGAAAAATCTAATGTTGATTTACCTGACTATCTTCTAGACTTTATTGAATCTAGCAAAAATTTATCAAAAGAACAATTACAAGCCTTGTCTATATTTTTAAAAACATTAAAAAAAGAGTAACTTTGCTGGTTAATTTTAACTAGCGTTATTTTGTTTTTACAGTACCTGTGGAGGTTTATTATGTCTTTATTAACAGCAGTATCCAAACGAATATTAGGATTATGTCAAGAAAATGACATTACAGTAAATAAATTATGTACAATGGCAGGTGTTACTCAATCTACAATAGATAGTATTTTAAAAGGTAAAAGTAAAAACCCTGGCATATGTACAATTAAAAAACTTTGTGATGCTCTAGATATAACAATTATTGATTTTTTTAATCACTCTTTTTTCAAAGATTTAGATATTGATATTAATTAATATTTGTTGAATTTATTGAATAATTGCAAACTTTATAACTCATGTGAAGGTACTTATAATTAATAAGTATCCTTTTTTGCTTTTTATTGGGTAATACTAGTATTATCTCTACTAATTTGATATATATTTTGGTATTGATATGACATTCAAATCACCTCTTTGAAAGGTTATACTATAATTAACCTTTTACTTTTAAATATTTACAAATTGCTTCTTTTGCATTTGGACTTTTAAGTCTATCGTTAATTACTGCTGATAGATGATATTTTGATAACCCTAACTCCTCTGATAAATCATCTAGTTTCAAATCTTTATCTATCATGGCTTTTTTAACTTCTTTGCTCCATTTTGGTAAACATTTTTTATTCATTATTATCACCTTCTTTATTAGTGTGTTTATTTGTGGTAAAATTAAATTTATATAACAATTTGTTGTCGTAAGTAATTGTTATTATAGTTATATTATATTTGGATTTTTCCAAAATATCAATATATATTTTGGAATTTTCCTATCATTTTAGAAAAGAGGTTAAATTTGTGATTAATCGTATACTTGATTTGATGGAAAAAAATAATATTACAGCTAAACAATTAACAAGTGATTTGGAAATTTCCAACAGTTCTATAAGTGATTGGAAAAAAGGTAAAGGTAAACCTTCTTCAGATGCAATAGTTAAAATGGCTGAATATTTTAATGTTACTACTGATTATCTATTATTGGGCATAACATGCAATAAAACAAATAATATAAACTTAACTGAAAATGAACAGGAAATTCTATCTCTATTACATAAATTCAATAAGCGTAACCAAATCAAATTTATAAGTAAGGTTGAGGATTTAGCTGACAAAATGTTAGAAAAAGAAAATGATACAGAGTAATTACTATATGCCTGCTCTTTTATAACTTTTTAGACAGGCGTATTGTTGTTTGCTCTCTTTGCATATATCTCATCTTTTCAAAATATTCTGTATTTATTTTTCAAAGTGCTAACCTAACATTGATACTTGATTTACTGATTTCAATTTGTTAATAAAGTATATTTGACCTTTTCCTGTTACTTTTGGTGTTTTAGTAATCTTTGTGCTTCCATCAGGGTTATATATTGCTCTTTTTTTAGTTTCCATTATTTTTAAGTCAGCACTCTTTTGAGTTGGTGTATTGTAATCTTCACCCTTACGTTTTATTAAGTAACCATTATCTCTAAGCCATGCGAATAATCTTTTCTCACCTGTGTTAACACCGTTTTGATTAAGTAATTTAGCTAGTTCTCCAATTAATATTGAGTCCTCAGAAGATGCTACTGCATCAGCAAAAAGTACTTTTGGTTGTTGTAATTGAATTACCTTATCTTTTTCTTCTATTTCTTTACTTTTCTTTTCTATTGTCTTTTGAGCTACTTGTAATGCTATTGCCATGATTTCATCATCTGACATATCTTCTGTTGTGTGTATATATCCACCAGTTTTACGAATTTCTTTTAATATCTTTTTAACTTCTTTTTTGAATTGTTTTGCGATTGGTTTTCGACTTTGCATCAAAACCTCATACAATCCATCTTCTGTTAAAAATAATTTATTTCCACCACTATTACTATTTGTAATAGTCACTTTTTCTTCTTCATCTATACTCATTAGCATTTTAGAAGTATTATAGTATCCTTCGCTTGTCTTACTGTAATCTATCCATTCAGCTACATCCCTAGCTAAAAATAGTGGATTTTCTAAAGTTCCATAAACTCTAAATTCTTTACCTAATAATTCTTGTTCTTTAATTGTTTGTAAGTTGTTCATATAATTTTCTCCTTCCTATATTGTTTTCTTTGAAAATTTCAGAATTAAAATTGATTTAAAAATGTCTTCTAATTCCTGCATAACATCATTCCAAACTTCTTCTTCATCTTCATCAATCACATCATCTTCAACTATATCTATGAAATCATCTTCCTTTTTTAGATAATCTTTGATTTCTTTATGTAACTTCAAAGTTATACTTGAAAGACTTTTCATTTCAAGTTGTGGTAAAAACATTACCCCTGCTTCTGTAGTCCTTCTAACATGTTCATATCCTAATAAGTTGTTGTTGTAAATAGAAACCATTTTGGCTACTACTGTATTTGGTGGTATCCTTTTATCATTCTCATATGCTCTCAAACTTTCAACTGATATATCTAGTAGTTCAGATGCCTTTTCTTGTGTAAGACCAGTATTTTCTCTGCTTAATTGATAAATATTTTGGTATTGATATAACATTTATCTTTCTCCTTTCATAGTGTAAACTTAATATATAGACTAATTCACCGCCTCAGTAAACTTTAAGTTGACGTTATTATTAAAAAAAATTTCCTCTATGCTTAGACCAAAGAAATCTGAAATAGTCTTTGCTTCTTCAAGAGTGAATTTAGTTTTACCATTTTCCTTATGCGAATAAGAAGTTAAAGTTATATTAAGTAAATTTGCTATATCAGACTGATTAACATTATTTAGTTTTCTATACGCCTTTAGTTTTTTAGTGTTCATTTTATCACCTCTCTTTTAGTCAACTTTGCGTTAACTTTATATTTATATAATAGTCTACTTTAAGTTTACTGTCAACATGAAATTTATATTTTTTTAAAAAAAGTATTCTTTATGTTATATATTTTATAAAAAGTATAACAAATAGTTTATAATAATTTATAATAAATGTGAATGGAAGGAGTAATATTATGGCTCTTAAAGATAGAATAAAAGAAGAAAGGCTTAAACTTAATTTGAATCAGGTCGAACTAGCAAAAATATTTAATGTAACAAAACAAACTGTAAGTAATTGGGAAAGTGGAAATAGAATACCAGATACTTTGATGCTCACTAAATTAGCTGATTTTTTCAATATATCTGTAGATTCTCTTTTGGGAAGACATAATCTTGATAAAAAAAATAATAATGATAAATTTATTGATGAATTAGATAGCCCTGATGACATAAAAGAACTCATAAAAGTATTTATGAACTTAGATGAAGAGTCGAAGGAAAAAATGTTAAAAATTGCACAAGTTTTTATAGATGAGGAAAAACGAAATAAATAAAAAAAGAGGTTTATACCTCTTTTTTTTTATCTATTTCGTCTGTTATTTCTATATATGTATTAGGTTTGTTTTTGCTTACCATTTCCTTGTATCTATTAAATTTATTTTCATTAATATTTTTTAGCTCAGTAAAAATATTATTAAGTCTTAGAATCATTTTTTTATCATCCATTAGATACACCACCCCTTGTAAACTATTTCTCCGTTTCAAAACATACGTTCGTAAAAATAAGTGTAAAATCTTTAAATTCACTATAGTTATAGATTTATTTCAACAAATATAATATTTAAAATTTTTTAAAATTACTTTGTAAATATATTATATATATTTCTATATTATCGTGCAACTTGACTAATATAGAGATTTTAGTTTTGATTTTAAAAATGAACTTCTATTTTTTATCTCTAATGTTTCAGATTATCTGTATTATTTCTATTATATCTATTATTTCTATTATTTCTATTATTTCTATTTTTAGTTAGTCGACTGACTTTATTTTTCATAAATTTAATTTTTATTTTTTTTATTATATTTTTTTATTACATTTTTTTACATTATTCTTAAATTTAATTTACAAATTATTCACTTTGTATTTATAGATTTTTAAATAGAATTTATTCTTTCTTTAAACTCTAGCATCTCAGCACTATTGTTATAGTGCTTTTTACTTTTAATTTCTTAACTACATTTTAACACATTTTTCCAACAAAAAATGTTCTAACGAGGAACATTTATTACAATAAATTACACAAACTATTAATTATAAAAATAATCAAAAAATAATTAAAAGGCAGATTTTAATAAATATTGAAAAAATTAATAAAAAAGAAAAGAATGACGCAATTAGAATTAGCAGAAAGAATGGGTCGTAATAGAAGCTATATATCAAAGTTGGAAAATGGAGAATATAAATATATAACTATATCTACAATATTAGATTTATCTATAGCACTAGAAGAAGATTTTGTTGAGTTATGTAAATATTATAAACTTCAAGAAATAAAAAGAAGAAAAAAATAAAACAACTAGTTAGAGCATGTTATAATTGTAATATTAAGATGACATAATGGGGGTGTCTAGAATTCCAGCTTATAAAGATGAAGAAAGAAAAACTTGGTTTGTTAGCTTCTATTTTACAGACTTCAACGGAGATAAGAAAAAGAAAACTAAGCGAGGTTTTAAAACTAAAAAAGAAGCTTTAGAGTTTGAAAGAGAATTTTTAAATCAAAAGCAAATGAGTACAGATATGACATTTAAAAGCCTTACAGAAGAATATTTGGTTGATATGGAAACGAGATTAAAAACCTCAACTATGAATGGCAAGAAACATATAATAGAATTGAAGCTTATTCCATTTTTTGGAAAACTAAAGATAAATGAAATTACTGGTATACATGTTCGTAAATGGCAGAATGAACTATTAAATAGTTCTTATAGCCCCACTTATCTTAAAACAATACATAGCCAGTTAGTGGCAATTTTAAACTATGCAGTAAAATACTATAATTTAGACAAAAACCATGCAAGTCTAGTGGGTGGTATAGGTAAAAAAGATGCAGAAGAAATGAACTTTTGGACTTTAGAAGAGTTTAAAGAATTTATTAAATTTGAAAATAAAGATGATGCAAACCTAGCTTTTAAAATTTTGTTTTGGAGTGGAATAAGATTAGGTGAACTATTAGCCCTTACTCCACAAGATATTTCTGAAACAGAATTAAATATTAATAAAAGTTATCTAAAATTAAAAGGAGAGGATATTATTTCATCTCCAAAAACTGCTAAGAGCAAACGCATTGTTACCATTCCGAATTTTTTATATAATGAAATTAAGGATTATATTTCTAAATTATATGATTTAGGAGAAAATGAAAGAATATTTAAATTTTCAAGAGCTTATTTAAATTTAGAGCTGAAAAGATGTGCTGAATTAGCTTCTGTGAAAAAAATTAGAGTACATGATTTACGACATTCTCATGCTTCTCTACTTGTAAATATGGATATCAATATATTAACTATAGCTGAACATCTAGGGCATGAAAAAGTTGAAACAACATGGAATATATATTCTCATTTATATCCTAATAAACAGTTGGAAATCTCACAAAAACTTGAAGTTTTAAACAAATAGTATCATAATAGTGTCACAGATAAATCATAAAACCTGTAATCATTGTAATTGCAACGATTATAGGTTTTAGTTAACAATCCCAGAAGAAGCATAAATTTTACCAGTATATTTAATTCCAGCGAGTTCAGCTAATTCTTCATCTATGATTCCAACAACTTTGTCTGTAGACATATAAAGCACATTCCTTTCTAAGATAATTTATTGCTAAAATTATTAAAATTAAATATCTATATTTAAAGTATAGTTTATTCGAAAAAGAAAAGATAGTATAATATAGTTTTTTCATATCTGACCTTACATAACCTCTTTTTATATGATTTATAAATGGTAACTAAGGCTCTATTTTCAAATTATTTTTGGAAAATTTTTAGTTTTTTAAGCTTATATTATATATATATCATTTTTTACTTGAAAATATATATATTCTGAATTATTATAATAGTAAGAATTGAAATGAAATTAGGCAAGGCTGTTGAAAGATTTTATGATTAGATATGGAGAAAGTATAGTAGACTTTTGTTTGTACAGAATAATAATGCATGTTTTATTTTAAAGTGTTCTATGATAATATTATTTTTATATATCAAATAAATTACCAACAGGAGGAAATTATGAACGCTCAACAAGAAGTATATAAAAAATTGGATGAACTAAATATATCTTATGAAATTGTAAATCATCCTGCAGTCTATACAATTGATGAAATGGAACAATTAAAAACACTACAAATGGAGTTTGTTGTAAAAAATTTATTCCTTCGTGATTCTAAGGGTAAAGAGCACTTTTTAGTTGTCTTAGGTAAAGATAAAAAAGCAGATTTAAAGGATATACGCAAAAAAATTGATAGTAAACCTCTTAGTTTCGCCTCTGAAGAAAGACTTGAAAAATATCTAAAACTTACTAAGGGAGCTGTAACACCTTTTGGTATACTAAATGATACTGATGCTATTGTAAAAATTGTATTTGATAAAGATTTATTGAAAATGGATAAAATAGGTATACATCCAAATGACAATACTGCCACTGTATTTTTAAAGTTTGAAGATTTAAAAAGGATTATAGAAAAAAATGGAAATGAAATATACTATGTAGAAGTATAGTTTTATTATTTTACATATAATAAATGATAGATAAAGTGGGTACCTCAAAATAAAAATTTGAGTCATCCACTTTTTTATACAAAAAATAGAAAGGGGGGTTCATAAGAACCCCTAGTATAATTCACACTACTTCCATAGGATGAACTCTGTATTTTCAATGTTTAAATCGCCTTTTGGGACAATTGTGAATCATTTGAACTCAATCACGCAGGTATCTCTTTTATTTTCTATTAAGTCATATCATCCCTAAGCGCATCAATAATATTTTCTCTTTTTATTTTACTAATGGCATACAACATTGTAATGAACACTATAAAGAGAACGACAAACACGCTGATTCCGATACTGGTCCATGGAAGTACAAAATCTATATCATCTTTGACCATTCCTTTATGAATTAGCCAGGAAGAAATTACAGCTATAGGAAGTCCAAAGAGCAGCGACCTCATGCCATAAAAGGCACACTCAAAATTCATCATCTTCTGAAAATCACGTTCAGACATTCCCACAGAGCGAAGCATGGCAAGTTCACGACGGCGTAGCTTGATATTTGTGGAAATTGTGTTGAATACATTGGCTACTGCAATCAGCGAGATCATAATTATAAAAGTATATGCGAACACATTGGCAATAAAGATGTAATTACGGTTTTCGTCCATCATTCCATACATATTGTACAGGTTGTACTCAGCCGTAATCCCTTCCCTCTCGATGATTTTCTCCATTTCTGCAACTGACTGATTGGGATTCTTTGATTTAAAACTCAAGCTTTTAATTCCTTTAGAAATACTTGGAGTCTCAAACGAATCTTTGACCGAATAAGGTGCCAACACCCTGAAGCAGGCTTTCCTCATCTTTGAGTTTCTGACACCTGGTGGAGAATCAGGTGGCACGACTTTTACAAATGAAATGTTTACATTTTGCCTATCGACTGTGTTCGACTTGCTATCAGCTTCAGAAGTAAGTTCAAGATTTATGGAAGAATTTGTGAAGATATCAATAGTATGGTCATCCTCCACCATCATTGAAACGGCAATCATTTTTGCATTTTGCCCAGTGTACTCTTCTGTTGGCAACCCCAGACTTTTGATAATATTCAGATAAGTACTGTCATCAAGAAACTGCATATCTACTGGCATATCAACCGTTTCAGATGGCGAATGTGAACCCTCATAGTTCAAGTAATCATCTGTAAGTTCACTTACTTTAACAACACATGAATAGGTCATAAGTTCTTGATACAAGCCTTCATACACACCATTGGCAGTCTTCAGCTTATCGTATAGCTGTAGCATTTTACTGTCATTCATGTCCTGCGTGGAAAAAATGATGTCCTGGTCAGTAACCTCTGATGCCTGATTTGAAACCTGTTTCAAATCAGCTACCAAAGCACTAGTCGATATGAACAGCACTATGCTTAAAACAAGCGATAGCACAATACTACGATAGCGTTTCTTGTTTCTTTTAAAATTCTTCAGCGCCAGAGTTCCCTCCAGACCATAAATACGCTGTGCAAACTTTGATATCTTCACTGCTTTGGATTCAATTTTCACCTCGTTCGTTTGGCGAATACACTCCATCACTGGTTTGCTGGCAGCCTTTCTAGCTGGAATATAAGCCGATATCAAGATGGTAACCATGCTGACCACTGCTGCAACGACGATTGCTGGGATGGACAACGTCAAGGTCAAAGGTACATTGGTGTAGAGAACATTTGCGAAATTTTTGGAGATAACAGAAATGACAAGTCCAATACTAACTATACCGACCGCAACACCAATCGGTATGCCAACAGCACCAATGCAAAGACCTTCAAATAAAACTGAATTACGTAGCTGCTTTGCTGTAGCTCCAACAGATGAAAGGATTCCAAACTGCTGTGTGCGTTCGTTCAACGACATGTTAAACGAATTATATATCAGAAAAATCGAGCCGAGCATGATTATGGCGACCACAATACCACCAACTGAGTACAAAAGCATATTGAACAAGTTATTGTCGGAAATACCCATGAAACGCAACACATTATCATTTAAAACGTAAGCATGGTCTCCAGTACTGTTTGTATATGAATGAACCTGACGTGGATTTTTCAACGTGACAAACAGGCTAAGGCTGTCAGCCTTGATTTGTGCATCCGCTTTGGTTATCAATGTGTATCCTGGTGCGGAAGATTCCTCAAAGACAGGCCTTTGGCAGGTACCAACAACTGTGTAGCTTCTCTCGCCTTGTGGAACAAGAGTTTCATCTCCAGCAGTATATTGGTCACTCTGACTAAGCTTCTCATTTCCATTCATACGGTTTCCCACAGACAAAGAAATAGTGTCGCCCACTGCGAATTTGACACCGCCATCTGTTGCAACTTTACCCGAAACAAGAATCTCTCCACTGTTTTCAGGAAATCTGCCAGAAATCAAAGTTATAGGCAAAGTATCAAAGGCTTTTTCGCTGAATCCAGCTATAAAAAGATACGGTTTGTTTGGGTTTTTGTTGCCATCAAGCTTTGCATAGCCAATATTTTCAAATGTTGCGGTATTTGCAACTTTATCATTTCCTATCTGTTTCTGTACGAAAGAGGAATTAACATCCAAAAACTCAACGTGCCAACCACCATATTTCTCAATCGAACCATTTACCATATAGTTTTGCAGGGAAATGGCAAGTGTAGCGACTGCTGTAATCATAGCAGCAGACAGAACAACTCCGATAACTGTTACAATCGTTCGTGTGCGTCTCTTTTTCATGCTTTGCAGTGCAACTTTGTTGAAAATGTTCATGGATATACCTACCTCCTTTCATCTCGCGTCACTTTGCCATCTGATATGCAGATAATGCGGTCTGCTTGCAGGGCTATATTTTCGTCATGCGTTACAATGATAAGGGTTTGACGATATTTTTTATTGCTTAATTTCAATAGATTGATAATTTCATGTCCATTTCGGCTGTCTAAACTACCTGTGGGTTCATCAGCAAGCATTACCGCTGGGGCATTCATTAAAGCACGTCCTATGGAAACACGCTGTTGCTGACCGCCAGAAAGCTGATTTGGTAAATGCGTTTTGCGGTCTTTTAGCCCAAGTAGGTCCATCAAGTCATTTAAGCGTTCCTCATTGACCTTTCGCTTGTCCATCAGTATAGGTAAAGTGATGTTTTCAACAACATTCAGAGTTGGAATAAGGTTATGAAATTGGTAAATCAGTCCGACTTGTCGCCTACGGAAAATGGCCAGCTTTTCATTGCTTTGGGCATATACATCCTGACCGTCCAAATACACCTTTCCGCTTGTTGGTACGTCCACTCCACCGATGATATGAAGTAATGTGGATTTTCCTGAGCCAGATGAACCAATGATTGCAGTAAACTCCCCCTTTTCTATTGTAAGCGAAACATTATCAAGTGCGGTAACTTTGTTCTCGCCCTTGCCGTAGACCTTGCATAGATTTTCAATTTTTAAGAACTCCATTATGTAAGTCTCCTTTCTTATGGTTTAACCATATAATATAACTTTCAACTTACATCTGTGTGACTTTCAGGTGAGAGATTAGTCACTTTGGGAAACGAATTACAAATATCGCGCCACCTTTTTGGTGATTTTTTGCAGTAATCGTCCCTCCCTGTCGTGTTATAATTATTTTACAGAGTGCCAATCCAATCCCATATCCTGTGGCTTCTGCGTTTTTACCACGATAAAATCTATCAAACAAATAAGGTAAATCTTCTTTTTCAAATCCTGTGCCACTGTCATGGATAGTAATCTCAGTAAATAGCGGATTATCCTCACAAACAATCTCAATCTTCCCATTATCGCCTGCACTTTCCATACAATTTTTGAGGATATTCTGAATTGCTTCTGAAAGCCAACCCGAATCACCCTGAATAATCATTCCTTTAGGCACATCTATTTGTAAAGCAATGTTATGCAGTTCAATTGGAATTAGAAATGGTCGAAGTGAGTTGTATATCAAGTTGTTCACATCTATCTGCTCGCTTTGGAAAACCACAATACCTGCGTCTAAGCGAGATAACTTCAATAGGGAAGTAATCAACCAATCCATCTTTACAAATAATTCCTCTGTTTCCCTCACCAATGCCTTTCGTTGATTTTCATCAGAGCTATTTGATAGCAATGACAGAATAATATTCGCGGATGTAAGAGGTGTGCGGAGTTGGTGGGCTATGTCAGCCAACGAATCAGCAAGATGTTCTTTTTCTTTTTTTAGCGCATCGTTTTGTTCCCGAATACATAGTGTCATTTTTGTTATCTCGCTGTGCAGAATGGAAAGTTCGCCCTCGTCCGATTCACCAATATACAGATGGTCAGCATTATGAAGCACAAGATCAATTTGATTAGAAATCTGTGCAATATTTTTATATCGAGCTTTGGTAAAAGAGAAAAACGCTAAACCAAAGGCAGTAACAGAAATAATAGAAAGGATTCCAGCCACCATATTTATTGTAAATCCAAGCGTTACAGTGGTGACAGCCATTAAAGAGAACAAAATAGCAAACTGCTTAAACTCTCTATTTCGAAGCATAATCGTCCCCCAATCTATACCCTGTCCCACGAACAGTCAGAATTATTTGTGGGCTTGCTGGGTCGCTCTCTATCTTCTCCCTCAAGCGCTTTATGTACACAGTTAATGTATTATCATTGACAAACTCACCCGCCGCGTCCCATAATTCATCAAGGAGCCTGCTCCTCGTGATAATACTTTTGGGGTTATTAATAAACACCAACAACAAGCGGTACTCTAAAGCTGAAAGAAAAACCTCATTGCTGTTTTTTTTCACAACGCCACTTGCCATATCGACATGAAGCCCACAGATTTCAAAAGCCGCTTCTGAACGTCCGTTTTTTCGTAGGGCAGTTCCAATTCGCGCAATCAATTCACGTGGACGAAAAGGTTTTGTTATATAGTCATCTGCGCCTATATTCAGCCCAGTAACAACACTCGCCTCATCGCCTGAAGCTGTCAGAAAGATAACAGGAACATCTTGCATTTCTTTGATTTCTGTGCAAACTGTAAAACCATTTCCGTCAGGTAAGGAAATATCAATTAATGCCAAGTCAAATTTATTACTGGAAAGCATGGCAATAGCTTCACCTCGTGTAGGAGCGTGAGTGACTTCAAATCCTTCTGAGTGCAGCAAAAGCATAAGATTTTTAGCGATTGCTTTATCGTCCTCAACCAAAAATATTCGTTTCATTTGTTTTCACCATCCTTTACTTTACTATTTCTATATCGTCCATCAGCTGAAACAAATCACATATTCTTCATTTTTTTGTTTACTTAACCCGCTCAGCAGAGTAATTTCATATCACTATTATGTATGCAATTTCCCAATTTTTCAAGGATTCTTTTGTTGTTATATAGCTCACGCGTAACACCTCCATTGCTATATTATATTTCTTTTGATGGAAATACACAAGTTGAGGTCTGGGTAAAACTGCTTTAACAAGCATCTTTACATTTGAAAATAGTTCTCCATAATGAAATCAATTTTCGAAAGTTCTCATTTTGCATTGTTATGGAAAGTAACCATATTCCTGTAAATACAGGTTTGATAAATGCCTTACCTATATTTACAGTGTCAAATGTACATGTTTATAGTGTAATAAAGAGGGTGAAAGCAACAAGTGCTTTCACCCTCTTTGAATATATAGCTTGTGTCACCCAATAGAATCCCATAATCACTTGCAATCAAAATTCCACTATTTTTTATTACTTTTTCCTTGCAGAAACAAGTAACATCATAGGTCTACGTAATTCATCTTTCATTTCAGGAATCGTATTTAATAATTTCTCTTCTGGTTGAGGTTCGATTATTTCTAATATCTCAAATCCAGTTTTAACTAAAGTATTTAGATAAGTAGTTAATGTTTTATGATATTTTATAACTTCTTCCCCTAAAAAATTTGATTTTCGAAGTCCCTCTATAAAATAGTTATCTACTGGCCAGTGTAAATTGTTTCCATCTTTATCACAGTACCATTCTTGAGCTCCATATGCAGTGAATATAGGATGTTCAACTGAAAATACAAAATCTCCTCCGCTTGAAAGACAATTGCTTATATTTTTACATATATCTTCAAATGATTGAATATAATGAAAAGCCAAAGAACTAATTACTACATCAAAGCAATCTTTTGGGAAGTCTATATCTTCAATAGGCATACATATGTATTTTATATTATCAAATTTGGTTTTATTTCTTGCTTCTTTTAGCATCTTTTCTGAAATATCAATTCCAATAGCAGACTCTGCACCATTTTCAACTGCATATTGACAGTGCCATCCAAAACCGCACCCTAAATCTAATACTCGTTTCCCCTCAAAATCAGGTAACATTTTTTTTAGAGTATGCCATTCTCCAGCACCTTCAAGACCTTTTTTAGAGCGTTCCATATCACTGTATTTACAAAAAAATTCATCATTATCATATTTATTTTGTTTCATTTAATTTCCTCCATTTTAACTGTACTTGTTTAACTATATTTGCCAAAATATAAAATGCAAATCTTCACTACTTTACACAATAACATTTTTTAAATTTATAAAATTAAATTATTATTTATATGAATTAATTTAATATCTATTATTAATAAATTTTGTGCCTATATAATTTATATAAAAACATTACTGTTTTAATTTTATATCTTAATTTACAAATAATCAATACAATCTATTTAATATAATCGATTACTTGAAAAATTCAAATATAAAAATTATTTTTAAATTATTGTAGAAATAAATTCTATAGGTATATATTTTTGTAACAACTACAACAAATATTTAATATTATATATTATTCGGATGTCT
The DNA here is from genome assembly GCF_020662275.1 of Clostridioides sp. ES-S-0006-03. NCBI lineage: Bacteria > Bacillati > Bacillota > Clostridia > Peptostreptococcales > Peptostreptococcaceae > Clostridioides > Clostridioides sp. ES-S-0006-03. The sequence continues at coordinate 720 of NZ_JADGMM010000021.1, read as the reverse complement.
TATGGGAGGTATTTATTATGTTTAAAAAATTTATTATGTTTAAAAAAATAATCGCAATTGCAAGTTCTATTGTTATGAGCACAGTATGCTTAACTGGATGTGATTTTAACTCTAATGATGAAAATGATAAGTCTGCTTCATCTAAAGACTTAGATAAAGTAACTATTGCAGAAGTTACTCATTCTGTTTTTTATGCCCCACAATATGCTGCTATTACAAAAGGATTCTTCGAGGATGAAGGAATAAAGGTTGACCTTATAAATACTCAAGGTGCGGATAAAACTATGGCAGCTTTAATTTCAGGTGAAGCAAATGTAGGCTTAATGGGTCCTGAAGCTTCCATATATGTATATAATCAAAACAAAAACGATTATGCTGTAAACTTTGCACAATTAACTAAAAGAGATGGTAGTTTTTTAGTTGCCAGAGAAAAGATGCCTAATTTCTCCTATGATGATTTAAAAGGAAAAGAAATATTAGGTGGTAGAAAAGGTGGCGTTCCACTAATGACTTTTGAATATGTTCTAAAAGACAAAGGACTTACTATTGGAGAAAATTTAAAAACAGGCAATGTCAACGTAAGAACTGATGTACAATTTGGAGTAATGGCTGGGGCTTTTGCAGGTGGTGAAGGTGACTTTACAACAGCGTTTGAACCTACAGCAACTGCCATGGAAAAAGAAGGCAGCGGATATATAGTAACATCTATAGGAAAAGATT
>NZ_JADGMM010000020.1:0-53153 GCF_020662275.1 Clostridioides sp. ES-S-0006-03 | reverse complement strand
ACTTAAATGTTAAAATAGCAGCTACTCATGCAGGAGTAACAGTAGGAGAAGATGGAGGAAGCCATCAAGCTATAGAAGATATATCTTTAATGAGAGGTATACCAAATATGGTTGTATTAAATCCTGCTGATGGAATAGAAGCAAAGAAAGCTATATTTTCTGCTGTAGATTACAATGGTCCTGTATATCTAAGACTTGGAAGAGCAACTACTGAAGATATACATAATGATGATTATAATTTCAAAATTGGAAAGGGCGAGATTCTTAGACAAGGTTCAGATGTAGCTATAATTGCAACTGGAATAATGGTTTCAAAAGCTATTAAATCTGCTGAATTATTAAGTAAAGAGGGACTTGAAGCTATGGTAGTTAATATATCAACTATAAAACCAATTGATAGTGAACTTATAGTAGAGGTAGCTAAAAATACTGGTAAGGTGGTAACTGTAGAGGAACACAGTGTAATAGGTGGATTAGGTTCTGCTGTTACAGAAGTTTTAAGCGAGAAATACCCTGTTGTAGTAAAGAGGATAGGTATAAATGATGAATTTGGTCAATCAGGAAATCCAGAATCTCTATTAAACTATTATGGATTGACTGTAGAAAATATAGTTAGTACTGCAAAATCATTCTAAATAAATATAATCAATAATAAAAGCAAACTAAAAATAAATTTTATCAAAAAAATATAGGAGGAATCAGAATGTTAGAGACTCTAAAAGAAGAAGTATTAAAAGCAAATTTGGAATTACCTAAAAGAGGATTAATCACTTATACATGGGGAAATGTAAGTGGAATAGATAGAGAAAAAGGGTTAGTAGTAATAAAACCAAGTGGTGTTGAGTATGATAAGATGACTGTAGAAGATATGGTAGTAGTTGATTTAGATGGGAATATAGTAGATGGTAGATTAAGACCTTCTTCAGACACTCCAACTCATCTAGTTTTATATAAAGAGTTTGAGGAATTAGGAGGTATAGTACATACACATTCAAGTTGGGCTACAACTTGGGCTCAAATAGGTAAATCTATACCAGCATGTGGGACTACTCATGCAGACTATTTTTATGGAAGTATACCATGTACTAGAAAAATGACTCGAGAAGAAATAAGTAGTGAGTATGAAAGAGAAACTGGTAATGTAATTGTTGAAGAATTTATGGGGAAAAACCCAATACACTGTCCAGGAGTAATTGTAAATGACCATGGTCCTTTTACTTGGGGTAAAAATGCAAAAGAGGCTGTTCATAATGCAGTGGTTTTAGAAGAAGTTGCAAAGATGGCATATTATACAGAATTAATGAGTCCTGAGAATACTATGGATAGATTACTTATGAACAAGCATTTTTCAAGAAAACATGGTAAAAATGCATACTATGGTCAAAAATAACTATCTGGAGGTAAATTATGCTAGAATCTTTAAAAGTTAAAATTGTAGAAGTAGCAATTAAAGCAGAGAATTATGGCTTGTGTAAGGAAAAAGCTGGTAATTTTAGCATTAGAGATAAGGATACTGGATATATACTTATAACACCTTCAGGTATAGGAAGAGAAGAATTGAAGACAGAACACATTTGTGTATTAGACTTGGATGGGAATGTAATAGAAGCTGAGAAAGGTATTAAACCTAGTAGTGAGGTACTAATGCATATTGAAATATACAAAGTGAGAGCAAATGTAAATGCTATATCGCATACACATTCTCTCTATGCAACAGCATTTTCAGTGGCAAATAAACCAATTATACCAATTGTATATGAGTCAGTTAATTATGGTGGTTATGTAGACATAGCTCCATATGAAAGACCAGGGACTTTGGAACTAGCCAAAAGTGTTTCAAAGTTATTATTAGATACGGATGCATGTTTATTAGAAAGGCATGGATTGACAACTGTAAGTAATGACCTTGAAGATGCTTTGTTAAAATCGAGATATGTAGAAGAAGTAGCAGAAATATACTATAGGTCTTTAGTATTAAATCAATTTAAAGAACCTAAGGCAGTAGATATTAATGAATTTAAAGCATGGAAATATCCAGATGAAATAAAATTTTAATTAGGATGATTTAAATTAAATAGATGAACTATAATAGATATTAGCTTCTTTATATAGTGTAGTACTTCCTAAGTAAATATATTTAATCTGATATATTCATTTAAAACAAAAATAATATAAAACCCTAAATCGATTCTTATATTGGTTTAGGGTTTTATATTTTTTATTTATATATTTCTACTTATGCATTTCTTTTTAGTTGATTTTCTGGAGAATTTATATATTCAAAGTATTTTTTAGTTTCAGATACTATTATAGGTGATAGTGCAAGCAAAGCTATTAAGTTAGGTATTGCCATAAGTCCATTTACAATATCAGCAATTATCCAAACTACTTCTAACTTTAAGAATGCACCTAATAATACCATAGCTACAAATACAGTTCTATATCCATTCATACCTTTTACACCAAATAGGAATTCAAAACATCTTTCTCCATAATAACTCCACCCCAAAATTGTAGTGAATGCAAATAATGTTAAGCTAACTGTAAGTAATATTGGTCCAAATGTAGGAATAGCACCATTAAAAGCTGCTTGAGTCATAACAGCACCATTTAAGTCTGAACACCAAACACCTGATATAACAAGAGAAAATCCAGTAAGTGTACAGATTATAATAGTATCTATAAAAGTTCCTGTCATAGAGATAAGTCCTTGCTCTGCTGGCCACTCAGTTTTAGCAGCAGCAGCTGCTATTGGAGCACTACCTAAACCAGATTCATTTGAAAATACACCACGGGCGATACCATTTCTAATTGCTAGTGACATAGTTGCACCTAGAAAACCACCAGTTGCAGCAGTAGGTGTAAATGCACTTTTAATTATCAATACAAAAGTTTCAGGTATTTTATTCCAATAAGATATTAAAATGACTCCACAGATTACAATATAGATAACTGCCATAAAAGGTACTATCTTAGTAGCAACATTAGATATACTTTTAAGACCTCCAAATACAACTAAAGCTACAAATACTGCTAGTACAACACCTGTAATTCTAGGGTCCACTCCAAAGCTACTATTGATAGCGTCTGTTATTGAATTTACTTGAGTAAAAGTACCTATTCCTAAAAGTGCAACTAATATACCACTTATAGCAAAGAATATTGCAAGAGGTCTCCATTTTTCTCCCATACCATTTACTATGTAGTACATAGGTCCACCAGATACTTGACCATTTTTATCTTTAGTTCTGTATTTTATTGCAAGGACACCTTCTGAGTATTTAGTAGCCATCCCAAAGAATGCAGCTATCCACATCCAAAAAAGTGCACCAGGTCCACCAGCTTTAATAGCTGTGGCAACCCCAACGATATTACCAGTACCAACTGTAGCAGCCAATGCAGTACATAAAGCTGCAAAACTTGAAACATCACCACTACCTTTATTTTCAGCAGCAAATATTAGCTTAAGAGCACGTGGAAGTTTTGTTATTTGCACAACGCCAAGTTTAACAGTAAGTAATATACCAGTACCAACTAGTAGTACCAACAGGGGCGGTCCCCAAATAAAAGCATCAACTTTGTTTAAAATATCAATTAGATTCATAAAAACACTCCCTCATTTTTTTGCTTTACACAATCAATAGAATTTTTAATGAAGTAATTGACAGGAAATTAGTATAATTTATTAATAATTTCTAGTGTAATAAAAAAAGCTAAATCTAAAATAGATTCAGCTCTGGATATACACTAATTAGCAACCAAAATAAAAGTATTAATAATACTAGTTTTGGTAGATAATCCCTGTCCTTTTGCCTGAGAGATTGAGCACAAATGCCTTGCCCCTTCGGCGCCCATAATGGGTCTCTCCAGAGTTCCGTAAATTTTACAGTCCTACTTTAAAAAAGTACCTGAGAGTGTTACTCCTTCGGTGTGCCATATGGCAACTCTTCTATAAAATCTTAACCGGATATTGATTTGTCATAGCTTATTGTATTAATAATATTAATATAAGGTTTTGTGTTTTGTCAACTAAAAAATTTAAAAACAGGAAAAAAATATAAAAATATAAGTCTAATTACGAATTATAAACTTACAAATTTAAATAATATACGTAAAAATAAATAGGATAGTAGGTGTGTAAATCAAATTAAATATAGGTTTGTGATAAAAAAAGAAGAAAATATTAAATAATTAATTAGAATTGATTTAATTATGGTAATATTATAGTTACAATGTTAAGAAAAAGTATATTTATTTAGCTTTTAAGTGTAGTGTAAGATTGGAGAAAGAGAAAGGAAGTATTTTAAAATGGGAAAAATATTAGTACTAGCAGAAAAACCTTCTGTGGGAAGAGATATAGCAAAAGTTTTGGGTTCAAAAAATGAAAAAAATGGATATATAGAGGGACCAAAGTATATTGTTACCTGGGCACTAGGTCATTTGGTTACACTTGCTGACCCTGAAAGTTATGGAGAAAGATACAAATCATGGAGTTTAGAAGATTTACCAATACTTCCTAAGTATCTAAAGACTGTTGTAATAAAAAAAAGTGGAAAGCAGTTTAATACAGTGAAGGCTCAAATGAACAGAAATGATATAGATGAAATAGTTATAGCAACAGATGCAGGGAGAGAAGGAGAACTTGTAGCAAGATGGATAATAGAGAAATCTCAAGTAAAAAAACCTTTAAAACGTCTTTGGATTTCTTCAAGTACAGATAAAGCAATAAAAGAAGGTTTTGCAAAACTAAAAAGTGGTAAAGAATATGAAAATTTGTACTATTCAGCAATAGCACGAGCAGAAGCCGATTGGATTATTGGAATAAATGCAACTAGAGCTTTAACAACAAAGTATAACGCACAGCTTTCTTGTGGAAGAGTGCAGACTCCTACTCTTGCTATGATATTGAAAAGAGAAGAAGAAATAAGAAATTTTAAACCTAAAGAATATTATGGATTGGAGATAATTGCAACAAAGGGCAACTCAGATATAAAGTTTATTTGGAATGATAAAAATAATAATTCCTCAACTTTTAGTAAAGAAAAGATGGAAGGTGTATCAAAAAAAGTAAAAGATTTAGATGTTAAAATATCTGAAGTAAATAAATCATATAAGAAAAAATATTCACCTGCGCTTTATGATTTAACAGAATTACAAAGAGATGCAAATAAAATGTTTGGATTTTCAGCAAAAGAAACATTATCTATAATGCAAAAACTATATGAACACCATAAGGTACTTACTTATCCTAGAACTGATTCTAGGTATCTAACTTCGGATATTGTTGGGACATTAAAAGATAGAATAAAAGCTGTAAATGTTAGTGATTATTCGAAGGTTTGTAATAAGTTATTAAAAAGTAATATTGTATCTAATAAGTCTTTTGTTGATAATTCAAAAGTAACAGACCATCATGCCATAATACCAACAGAGCAAAAAGTGTTTATGAGTGATTTTACAGATAAAGAAAGAAAAATATATAATCTTGTCGTAAAAAGGTTTTTGGCAGTATTAAGTCCTCCCTTTGAATATGAACAGACAACTATAAGTGCAACTATAGAGGGCGAGACATTTAAAGCCAAAGGCAATAAAGTAATAAATCTAGGTTGGAAAGAAAGCTATAAAGATATGGATGATGAAGATGAATATGAAAGCATTCCAAATGTGTTGGAAAAAGATATTCTTAAAGTTAAAAGCTTGAAGATGACTTCAGGAAGGACAAATCCACCACCATACTTAAATGAGGCTACACTTTTAACATCTATGGAGAAAAGTGGACTTGGTACAGTTGCTACTAGAGCAGATATAATAGAAAAATTATTCAATTCATTTTTGATGGAAAAGAAAAATAAAGATATATATATAACATCAAAAGGAAAACAACTGTTAGATTTAGTTCCTGTGGACTTAAAGACACCAGAACTTACAGCATCGTGGGAAAAGAAATTATTAGATATTTCAAAAGGGAAGCTTAATAAAAATACATTTATAAATGATATGAAGGATTATTCAAAAGCTATTGTATTAGAAGTAAAAAGTAGTGATAGCAAATTTAAACATGATAATTTAACTAAAAATAGATGCCCAGAATGTGGTAAATTTATGCTAGAGGTAAATGGTAAGAAAGGTAAAATGTTAATTTGTGAAGATAGAGAGTGTAATACTAGAAAAACCATATCACAAACAACTAATTCAAGATGCCCTAATTGTCATAAAAAATTAGAACTTCGTGGTGAAGGTGAAGGAAGAATATTTACTTGTAGTTGTGGGTACAGGGAAAAATTATCCTCTTTTAATAAAAGAAAACAAGAGGAAAAAAAGAAAGCATCAAAGAAAGATGTTAATCAATATCTAAAAAATCAAAATAAAAATCAAGAAGTATTTAATAATCCATTTGCAGAAGCCTTAGCTAAGTTGAAAAAATAAATAGTTTTCATGGCAATATTATACACAATCATAATTTTAACTATATATTAGTTATATGTACTGATATAATATAGGGTATAGTTTAGACATGAAAGTAGGGATGTCAAATGAGATTAAATTATATATTTAAATGCTATTGTGACAAATGTAAAGATATATGGAATAATTCAAGTATCGAATTATGTAAAGAAATAGAAACATATAGTGAAGATTCACAAAAAAAGTGTGAAGGCGAATTAGATAAATTGATAGATAAAGTATCAGTTCACTTAGAAAAGTGTCCAAGTGATGTTGTTCTAAGAAAAATGTGGATAAAAAAAGGTGAAGCTTTTTTGCAAAAAACACTAGAAAAAGAGAATATTTTTAAATTAGAGAAAATGAATGTAGAAGATAGAAAAAAATTCTTAGAAATAACAAAACAATTTATCAGAGATGCTAGAGGATTTGATGATGATTTACCTATAGAAGATATTATGCAGGCCATGAGAAATGTATGGATTTCAAATGCACTGCAATTATTATTTGGAAAAGATGTCTATTATTCAAAAGCAAGTTTTGCATATAGTATGTTATATCCATATACAGACAATTATTTAGATAATACAAAGACAAATGAAATGGATAAAGCCTTATTCAATCGTTGGTTAGAAAAAAGACTCTTAGGAGAAAAAATTAAACCTAATAACTGTCATGAAAGTAAAGTATCTCAGATGATAGATTATATTGAAGAGGTTTATCCTAGAGAAGATTTTAAAGAAATATATGAGTCATTGTTATTAATATTTGAAAGCCAAGTAAAGAGTTTAAAACAGCAGGATAAGGAGACTTATTTGCATAAAGACGAAATATTATCTATTTCTATTGAAAAGGGAGGTTCATCTGTTTTAGTAGATGGATATTTAATAAATGGGCTTATGACAAATGAAGAGGTAAAGTTTTGTATTGGTTATGGATTTTTATTACAAATATCTGATGATTTACAGGATATAAAAGAAGATTTAAAGTGTAATCATAAGACTATTATGACAGAGATGTCAAAAAAGGGTTTATTGGATGAAATTGCAAATAAGTTAATAAACTTTACTATTGAATTAATAGAAAACTTTAAAATTAACAGTAGAAATGAAGCTATAACAGACATGATAAAAAATGATTGTTTAATGTTGATTTTGTTTTCTATAGCTTATAATGCTGAATTTTTTTCTATAGAATATATAAAAAAAATAGAGAGATTTCTTCCATATACGATATCTTATTCATTGGAAATTAAAGAAAAGATGCGAAAAAAATTTAAAAATATTGATTTTTTAAATAATGAAAATGAATATAAAGAAATGATTGATACTATATGTGCAAAGTAGAAAAATAGTGAGATGTATAATACATATCTCACTATTTTAAGTTTAAATAAAATATTGATTTTAAGTTATTTAAATGCAGTAATAATCCCATTATCATGTAGATTTTTAATGATTGTAGCTGCAATAGGAAAGCCAAATAATCCAGCTATTCCAAATAGTTGAGCACCAACAAACATACACATTAGTGTTATTAAAGGATACAGACCAATTTGTTGTCCTACTACTTTTGGTTCTAATATTTGTCTAACAACAGTTATGATGATGTATAGTATTAAAAGCCCTATTGCCAAATGTATATTTCCATTGATTAATGAAATAATCATCCAAGGAGTTAAGATACTTCCTGTGCCTAATACTGGTAAAATATCGACAAGCGCAACTATGACAGATATAGTAAATGCATTTTCAACTTGTAGGATATTAAGACCAATAAGAAGTTCTACAAATGTTACTGATAGTAGTATGGCATATGCTTTTAACAATTTTAAAATAGCATTGATACTACTATTTTTTATATTGATTATCATTGTCTGACTTTTTTCTGGAAACTGTCTTAAAATAAAGTTCACTATTTTTTGATAGTCAAATGTAAAGAAGAAAGAAGCAATTAAAGTTATAATAAGTTTCAACATAAATGCAGGTGTTTTACTTGCAATACTTGCAATAGCATTAAGTGCATTTGTTGAAATAGAGGCAACTAAAGACATCATAGATTGACTGATATTATCCCAACCAAGTATCAATGCTAGATTAACATTAGGTGTACTAGCATCTATCTTAGAAAATAAAGTGTTTAATGTTGGCTGTATACCTGATTTATATATATCAGGAAGTCTAAAAAATATGTCGCTTATACTTGCAAATATTTTTGCACCAAAACTAACTAATAAAAATATTCCTAATCCATAAAAGGCTAAAAGTACTACCGCAGAAATAAATGTACGGTTTAAGTTTGTATTATCTGTAATAAGTTTTATAATAGGTCTTAAAATAAAGGCAATGATAAAACTAATCACAAAAGGCATTAATAATGGAAATAAGAATTTTAAGACAACATATATAATACTTGCTATTAAAACTACATATGTAAATTTAATTATAAAGCTCTTTTGTTTTTGAATGTCCATAATATAAAACCTCCAATGTATTTGATATTATTCTAAATATGGTCTTATTTGTATAAAATATACTACTGTATATTGATTATAAACTATAAAGCTTCTATGTAGTAAATAAATTATGTAAAATTTAGGTTAATTTTGTATAAAGATATACTTTTGTATTTTAAAATTATTAAGCAAATACGAAAAAATATTTTAAATAAATAGCATAAAATTGTGATAAAATTAATTTATAATGTTTGAGCTAAATATAGTAGATAACTTATCATATGATAGAGAATTTTTAAGAGGTGGTAAGATGAAAAACTTTAGAGATTTAGGTGGAAATAAAACAGAGGATGGTAGAACTGTAAAGTATGGTTTATTTTATAGGTCTGCAAAGTTGTCAAATTTGAGTAGGAATGATATAAAGATTTTAAAAGACTTAAATATCAAATATGTATTTGATTATAGGAGTGATGAAGAGGCACGTAAACATCCATCAACAATAATATCAAATATAAAAAATATAAGAATTCCAGCAATGAGAGAATTAGAAGAATCAGGAGGTCGTTTTGGCTCTATCGAAGATATGATTGAGAGTTTATTTGAAAAAGATGGTGCGTTTAATATGCTAAATAATAGCTACTATAATCTACCTGTAAATAATCCTTCATATAAAAAGCTAGTAGAACTTATAAAAGATTACTCTAATTTGCCAGTACTAAATCATTGTACAGCTGGTAAGGATAGAACTGGTATAGGAAGTGCTATAATTCTTATGATTTTGGGTGTATCAAGAGAAAATATAATGAAAGATTATCTAAAAAGCAATGAGTTTGCAGATAAGGAAATAGAAAGGTTTATAGAATGTAAGCCTAAATTTAAAGATATTCCAAAAGAAAGATTAAATTATATATTTGGTGTAAATGAAGAATATATGAATACAGCCTTTAGAAGAATTGATGAGGAATACAATAGTGTAGAAGAGTATCTATATGGAGAATTTAATTTAAATAAAGAAGAGATAAAAAAATTGAGAAATCAATATCTAGAGTAAAAGGTGATTTTATGAGTTTAAATATAACAGCTAGACAGATAAATATAATAAAGATACTGTTAAATTCAAAAGATACAATGAGTGGACTTGCCTTAAGCCAAGAAATAGGGTGTTCTTCAAAGACTATACAAAATGAAATAAAGGATATTAACAAACAGCTTAAAAATGGTAAAATTTTATCAATAAGAGGTGTTGGTTATAAGTTAGAGGGAAGCTTTGATGAAGTGAATTTAAATAGTAACCTTTATGATGATGTAGATAGGGTAGAATATATAATCAGAAAAATACTAACTTTAAGCAATGAAGAAAAAAATACTATAAGGCTTGAAGATTTAGCAGATTATATGTATGTAAGTGTTTCAACAGTAAAAAATGACTTAAAAGAAGTCAAGAGGATATTTGATAAGTATTCAATTTCTGTTAAATCTAAGCACAAACAAGGTATATGTATTTCTGAAAATGAAGATAAGATACTAAATTGTATAATTGATTTAAGTAATAAGAGAGACAACCAACTCAGTCTAAATGATTTTTTAAATGACGATATAAAAGAAAAAAAGTTAATAATAAAAAAAATACTATTAGATGAATTAAATGAAAATGGATTAGTACTAACTGATATAGAATTTAAGAATGTATTAAATAATATATTAGTTATTTTGAGCAGGCATAAGTATGATGAAAGAGAGTTTATAAAGGACTATGTAGAAACTTATAGCAACAAAAGAAGTTCAATATTGGAAAATGAACAGAACAAAGAGATTATAATAAATTCGATAAGAACGTTTTGTAAAAATTTAAAGCTAGCTACATCAATAGATATAAGCCATGATGATATATTTGAAGAATATTTATATAAGCATATTAGTAGCTTGTGTAAGAAAATAAAGTTAGGCATGAATCAATCGCCTATAATAGCACAAGATATTAAAATAAAGTATCCTTTTGCCTTTGAGTTAGCTAATATAGCTAAAAAAACAATAGAACAAGATTTAAAAATAGAAATCAACGAAGATGAAGTTGCAAATATAGCTCTACATATAGGAGGTGCTATTGAGAGGGCATCCTATAATAATAAAGATAAGGTTTTCAAAGCGATAATAGTTTGTACATCAGGTATAGGTACCTCAATGTTAATAAAAGCTAAATTAGAGAATATATTTAGAGAAAAGCTAGAAATATTAAAGGTTATTCCTTCATATCTAGTTGAATATGTAAAGGTTATAGATGTTGATTTTGTAATATCTACTGTACCTATTGAAATAGGTGATATACCAGTAATAAACATCTCTCCAATGTTGAGTGAAAAGGAAATTAAATTAATTGAAAAATATATAGAAACAGGAAATGTATATTTGGATTTAGATATAAAAAACTTATTTGATAGTGCGTTGTTTTTTACTGACTTAGATTTTAAATATAAAGAAGAAATTATTGATTTTATGGCAAGTGAACTTGTACAAAAAGGTTATATAGATGATGACATGAAAAACTCTTACTTTGAGAGAGAAAAAATAGCAACAACAGAAATAGGCAACATGGTATCTATACCACATGGAGCTATTGGAAAGGTTTATGATAATAAAATAGCAATTGGAATACTAAAAAAACCAATTGCTTGGGAAATATCAGATGTGCGCTTAATAATAATGTTGGCACTTGATAAAGATAAAATATTAGATTATGAAGTTATATTTTCAAACATATACAAAAGAGTAGACTCCATAGCGAAAGTTATAAGCATATGTGAAAATAGCAATTTCGAAAAATTTGTAAACATGTTTAGATAGATATATATAGAACATAGTGTTGTATATACACATGCAAATTTGGATAATATAAAACTAAATAAGATAAAAACGATAAATTTCTCTTTTAATTAAGAGAAATTTTTTGACTTTCAGGGATATTAATATGGAGTTAAGATATAAATATAAGATAAATAAATAAAAAGAGGTGGCAAAATGATTTATACAGTAACATTAAATCCATCAATAGATTATATAGTTAAATTAGATGAATTAAATACAGGAAGTACAAATCGTGTAAATGAAGAATACGTTTATCCAGGAGGAAAAGGTATAAATGTGTCTTGTATACTTAAAGAACTTGGACATGACAATACATCATTAGGTTTTATAAGTGGTTTTACTGGTGAATATATAGTAAAAACATTGGAGGAAAAAAAATTAAAAACAGACTTTATAAAATTGAAAAACGGTTTTTCAAGAATAAATGTAAAAATAAAAGTGTCAGAGGAAACCGAAATTAATGGACAAGGACCCAATATAAGTGATGAATACATCAACCTATTATATAAAAAACTTGATAAATTAAATCAAGATGATATTTTAATATTGGCAGGTAGTATACCATCTACTTTAGATGAAAAATTATATGAAAATATAATGTCTAGACTAGAAGAAAAGAATATAAAAATTGTTGTAGATGCAACAAAAAATCTTCTTCTTAATGTATTAAAATATAAGCCTTTCCTAATTAAACCTAATAATGATGAGCTAGAGGAAATGTTTGGTGTTAAATTAAATTCAAATGAAGATATAGTAAAGTATGCTAAAAAGTTAAAAGAAATGGGAACTGTAAATGTTTTAGTGTCAATGGGTAAAGATGGTGCATTACTGATTACAGAAGATAATGAAGTATTTATAAGTGATGTACCAAAAGGAACTGTAAAAAATTCTGCAGGAGCAGGAGATTCTATGGTAGCAGGGTTTATATCTGGATATCTAAGTACTGGTGAATATGATTATGCTCTTAAATTAGGTGCAGCTTCAGGAAGTGCAACTGCTTTTTCATATGATTTAGCTGAAAGAAAATATATTGATAAATTAGTAAACGAAGTATCTGTGAAAAGATTTTAAAAATAACCTAAAAAATATATAGAGAGGAAATGAGAACTTATGAAAATTATAGAGTTATTAGATGAAAAATCAATTAAATTAAATTTAAAGTCAAAAAATAAACCAGAAGTAATAGAAGAACTAGTTGATTTAGTTGAAAATAGTGGTAATTTAAATGATAAAGAAAATTATAAGAAAGCAATTTTAGCCCGTGAAGAGATGAGTACAACAGGAATTGGAGAAGGTGTAGCTATTCCTCATGCTAAGACTACAGCAGTTACTAAAGCTTGTATAGCAGCAGCTGTATCAAAGGAAGGTATAGATTATGAATCTTTTGATGGAAGTTTGTCAAATTTATTTTTTATGATAGCTGCACCAGATGGAGCTAATAATACACATCTTGAAGTATTATCTAGATTATCTACAATACTTATGGATGAAGATTTTAGAAATAAACTTATAAATTCAAATTCAGCAAGAGAATTCAAAGAAATAATAGATAAAAAAGAAAGAGAAAAATTCAGTGAAGAATATCAGGATGAAGAAATTAGTAAAGAGGATGTTTTAAATAATAAAGATAAAAATATTAGTAAGTATCCTCAAGTTTTAGCAGTAACAGCGTGTCCAACAGGAATAGCACATACATTTATGGCAGCTGAAAGTTTAAATAAAATGGCTGAAAGTAAAGGTATCTCTATAAAAGTAGAAACTAATGGTTCAGCAGGTGTTAAGAATAGACTTACAAAAGAAGAGATAGAAAATGCTACATGTATAATAGTAGCAGCAGATAAAAATGTTGAAATGGCCAGATTTAATGGCAAAAAAGTTATAAAAACTAAGGTTGCTGATGGTATACACAAAGCGGAAGAACTTATAGATAAAGCTGTAAATGGAGATGCTCCAATTTATCATGGAGAAGAAGGAAGTCACAACGAATCAAGTGAAGAAAACGAAAGTGGATTTAGAAAAGTCTACAAGCATTTAATGAATGGTGTGTCTAATATGTTGCCATTTGTTATTGGTGGAGGTATACTTATAGCTTTGGCATTCTTACTTGATGATTACTCTATTGACCCTTCACATTTCGGTTCAAATACACCAATAGCAGCATTTTTTAAGGGAATTGGAGATAAAGCATTTGGATTTATGTTACCTGTACTTGCAGGTTATATAGCATATTCTATATCTGATAGACCTGCATTTGTTGTTGGTTTTGTGGGAGGAGCTCTTGCAGGAGATGGTGGTTCAGGTTTTCTAGGAGCATTACTTGCAGGTTTTATAGCAGGATATTTGGTAGAAGGACTTAAGAAAATATTTAATGTATTACCAACTTCATTAGAAGGAATAAAACCAGTATTATTATATCCTTTATTTGGAACTCTTTTGATGGGCGTTATAATGACATTTCTAGTAATACCTCCAGTTACAGCAATTAATAATGCTATGGTTGGATTCCTAAATAGTTTAGGTGGAACTTCAAAAATAGTTTTAGGATTAGTGTTGGGTGGAATGATGGCTGTAGATATGGGTGGACCTGTGAATAAAGCAGCTTATGTATTTGGTGTAGCATCTCTTGAATCAGGGCAATTTGAAATAATGGCAGCAGTAATGGCTGGTGGTATGGTTCCTCCACTTGCTATAGCTCTTGCAACTACATTCTTCAAAAATAGATTTACAAAAGAAGAAAGAGAGTCTGGTAAAGTTAACTATGTAATGGGGTTATCATTTGTAACAGAGGGAGCAATACCTTTTGCAGCTGGAGACCCACTTCATGTTATACCAGCTTGTATTGGAGGTTCAGCAGTAGCAGGAGCACTTAGTATGCTATTTAATGCAGCTCTTCGTGCACCTCATGGAGGAGTATTTGTTATACCAGTAGTTACTCATCCACTTGGATATATAGTGGCTATAATTGTAGGTGCTGTAGTTGGAATGATGCTTTTAGCACTACTTAAAAAACCACTAAATCAAAGCGCATAATAACCAAAGAGTATTAAAAGGGATAATTTTAGATATATTTAAATGAAATTATTATAAAATAACTGACTGACATTTAACTGACAGTCAGTTTTTATTATTTAAAAAAATTTACTTAAACTATAGGGTATTTCATTGTCAAATTTTTAAATCAGATGAGAATATCTATTTTATAGTTATTTGTAATGCTTTATAGCTTTATAACTAAGTCATAGTATAGCTTTTTACTTGAAAAACTTTCAATTAGCCTTGACTTATATTTTGTGTCATGTTTCATAAATCTTACACCTCATCTTTTAATTAATATTTTAATATTCAATCTTAAATCAAGGAATAAAACTCTACTCTATATGTTCTAAATTAATATTGTATTTTCTTTCACCTTTTATAACTTTGAATTTATCATTTTTATTAGGATAAATAGTCACAACATTGTTTTTGTACTCTGATTCATCACATTTTATATTAAATGGCATAAGCTCTGATTCTCCATATAGATAAGTAACAGGTTTATTATTCTTCATAACGACAATTTGTAGCATATCTCTATCTTTTGGAGAAGATATATTTCTCCATTTATATCCTACAGCTTTATATATATCGTTTGCTGATGTTCCAGACTTAAAGATAAATATTTTATCCCATTCAGGCGGCATTACTTTTGCCAGTCTTATTTCATTATTGTTTTCACTAGCTTTCATAAGTGAAGAAACAAATTGTCCAAATTTCTCATCTTCTTTATTTTCCTCAAATTTAACTAACTCACTGGATTTGTCAACTACACTCCATTTATCGTTATTTTTTTCTAATTTAAAGTTAATTTTAGAAATACATTCTCCATGCTTTCCTGGTTCAGTAACTATAACCTTTTCTCCCAATATGTTTTTATAATCGTGTTGTTCAATTTGAACATGATTATGCCCTGCAACTATCGCATCAATACCATCAACTTGTTGAGCTAAATCTTGTATTCTATTGCCTGGATTTTTAGGATTTTTAGGTCTTTCACCTGTGTGCGCAACAGCTACTATTATATCTGGACTTTCTTTTTCCATGATTTTTACCCATTTTTTAGCATCTTCTACTAAATCATTCATATATAGTTCACCACTATAACCTTCTTGGTCTTTTAGTTCTAAAGATTTAGAATCTACAAGTTCTCCATTTTCATTTAGTTGTTTTCCTTCACCAACTTCTTTTATAGTAAGTCCTAGAATTCCTAGTTTTACATTTCCTTCTGGTGTATCAATATTTTTTATTATGTATGGTTTTGTATAGCTATCCCCATTTTTCTTATAAGTATTAGCTGATAATACATCTATTTTTTGTTTTTCAAAATCAGATATCATATTGTCTAAATGAAATTTATTAAGAGATATAAATTCATGATTACCAAGAACTACAGCATCATAACCGACTTCTTTCATGTCCTTTGAAATAGGAGTTTCAATATAGCTTTCAGTTTTGTTGTTGTTATCTTTAAGCATAGCATTAGAATAATCATCCATACTACTTCCTAAAGCTACTCCACGGTCAAAGAAGTCTCCAGCATCTACTAAAGTTATATTTTTATCTTTTTCTCTTTGTTCCCTTACATAAGAAGTTAACTCATAAGGGATGTTACCATGTAAATCGGTAGTGGCTAGTACATTTATTTCTGTTGTATGTTTTGAAGTACACCCAGACATTAGCAATATAAATAAACAAGTAATGCCTATAATTATTTTGTTTTTCATAAAACCTCCATTTTACTTTTTCTGAATATTTGTTTTAGTGTCATTAACTACATAATCCCTCTGTAATATCAATAGTAATATATTACTATACAAAAATCAACTATATATTTCATAGACATATAAATTGATAGAGATAAAAATAAAGTTCATTAAATAAAAATCAATTAAAAGTAATCTCAAAAGAATTTTAAAGCATGCTATAAGATTGGTTAACTATAGTATCTTTGAGAAAATGATAAACAAATAATATATAGTCTTGCATTTATTTTTTTATATTATTTATAATAAATAAACCCTATGATGGAAAAACTATTCTTATTTAACATGTAAAGGAGTATTTAAAATGAATGAATCGTATTGGATTTTAAATTCAAGTCCCAAAGAATATGAAAAATTAGGCGAGAATATAAAAGTAGAATGTCTAGTCGTAGGAGGAGGAATAACTGGTTTAACAACTGCATATCTATTAGCAAAAGAAGGTAAAAAAGTAGCACTTGTTGAAGCTGATAAAGTAGGATATGGAACTTCAGGCAGAAATACTGGTAAAGTAACTTGTCAACATGATATAGTATATTCTAAAATAGAGAAAAAATATGGATTAGATAAAGCTAAATCATATTATAATGCAAATAATGAAGCTTTAAAATTGATTGAGAAAATAATCAGTGAAAATAATATAAAATGTGATTTTCAAAGGATTCCATCTTTTGTCTTTACAGAAAAGGAAGAATCTATAAAGGATATTAAAGATGAATACCGTACATGTAAAAAAATAGGCATAGATTGCGAATATTATGAAACTATAAATGATATTCCATTAGATGTAAAAGGAGCTATTCATTTTTCTAATCAAGGTCAATTTAATCCAAAACAATATGTTGATGGTTTGGCAGAAGTAGCAGTAAATTTAGGGCTAAAAATATATGAAAACACGCCGATAGTAGACCTAGAAAAAGGAGCTATATGTAGAGTTAAGACTGGAGATAATAATATAATAGAAGCTGAAAATGTTATAATCTCATCTCACAGTCCATGGTATGATGGGTTGAATTTTTATTTTGCAAAGGAATATGCTGAACGTGCCTATTTAATGGTTGCAGTCCTACAAAATGAATTGCCAGAGGGTATATTTATAAGTATAGATGACCCATCAATAACTTTTAGACAATGTAATGATGAAAATAATAACCTATTAATCTTTGGAGGAGGAGACCACAAAGTTGGTCAAGGTGGAACTGAAGAAGAAATATTTGATGATTTAGAGCATTATGGTAAAGAAGTATTTAAGATAAAAGACTTTAAATGTAAATGGTCTGCTCAAGACAATATGAGTTTTGACAATGTTCCTTATATAGGTTATATCAATAAAAGGGAGAATAATATTTATGTAGCTACAGGATTTTCTAAATGGGGAATGACTAATGGAACTGCTGCAGGAATAATAATAAAAGATTTAATAATAAATAAAACTTCTGACTATAAGGACACTTTCAATCCATCGAGATTAGGTAGTTATTTTTCAATGGATTTTATAAAGGAAAATGCAAATGTAGCGATGAATTATGTAACTGGAAAATTAAAAATAGGTAGTGGAGATATGCCTAAAAGTAGTGGTGAAGGAAAGATTGTTAATATAGATGGAAAAAGATATGGTGTTTATAAAGATGATAGAGGAGATTTTTATATTGTAGATACTACATGTACTCATTTAGGATGTGAACTTAATTTTAATAGTGAAGAAAAAACATGGGATTGTCCATGCCATGGTTCAAGATTTGACTATAAAGGAAACATACTTGAAGGCCCAGCACTTAAGCCATTAAAACTTTATGGTTATGGTGATAATGATGTTAATCCTAAGTTATTATAGAATATAGAATGTTTTGGAAAGGTAAATTATTTATGAATAAACTTTTAAAGCCAATAACCATTTTACTTTATATAGTATATGTTTTATGTGCCATATTTTTTGCTACAAATAGAGCTTTTGGAAATGTAGGTTTAGTAGCAATCAGTTTAATTGGTACTTTTATATTAAGTATTTTAAATAGGCAAAATAAAAGACTTTTGAGCAATGAATTATATATTGTGCTTGTATTATTTATAATGTTTGCATCATTATTAGGTACTTGTTTTAATTTTTATGACATAAATTATTATGATGATTTTTTACATTTATGGTCGGGTATAATATCATGTATTGTAGCATTTTCTACAATTAAATATTTTTATATACAAAAAGATATAAGTAAGATGAGTAAAATATTTTTAGTTATATTTGTATTTATGTTTAGTATGGGAGTGGCTAGTTTGTGGGAAATAGGTGAATTTCTAACGGATACTTTTATTGGGACTACTACACAAGCTGGAGGACTAGAAGATACTATGATTGATATGGTAGATGCTTTAGTAGGTACAATTATAACCATTCCTTTTATAATAAAAAAATCAAATGCATAGTTTAAAGTTGATTGCAATGGATTTAATTAGTCATATGAAGTTTTAAGAACTTATGTGATAAATTAAATCCATTCTTTATTGTATGTAAAGCTTACGTTTCACATTTTTTATAAATTTTACTCCATAAATAGAAAGTATTGTATCTTATTTTACTGGCCATAGTTTACAACATCTAGTATTATCACACTTGTGTTAGTGTATTGTTGTTATTTGGTAAAATATATTATAAATTGTATCTTAAATAGTATTAAAAAGTAAAAAATTTAAAAAGATAATATTTTATAAAAACATGATATAATTACTATGAAATAAAGGCTATGTTTTTGGCTGATAAGAAAGTTTTAAAAAAGTTTTATGGTTACAGATGTTGATGAATTTTTGACAAGTAATTAAAAATTAAGGAATTGCTAAAAATAGTAATATTTTATGTGATAATATAAAGAGTAGATAAAGTATTAGGAGGAACATTGAGTGTTAAAAAAGTGGTTTGGTATTATGAAAAAGAGACAAAAAGTTGAGGCAGCAAAAGAAGAAGGTGAAATAATATTAAAAAATGAAAAAATTTTGTATGAAGAAAATTTAATTGATAAAGAAAAAAAGGTATTATGTTGTAAAGAGGAAGTTGTAAGTGAAGAAAATGAGTCTTTAAACCAAGAAGAATATTTGTCTAATAAAGAAGATAAAGTGTTACGCAAAGAAGAAGTGGTATGTGATAAAAAAAATAAAGTCTTATCTGAAGAAGAATTGATAATCAACAATGATAAAGAAGAATTAATAGTTAATAATGATGATACAACTTTAAATAAAGTAGAAATAATAATTGATGATATAGAAATAATAGAAAAAAGTATAAATAGCGAAGAAATACTAATTAATAAAAATACTATAGAATTAGATAAAAATGAAGTATTTATTACTGATGAATCTATCAACTTAAATAAAGAAGAAATACCGCTTGAAAGTAAAAAAACAGATTCTAAAAAATTTGAAGAAATTGAGCGAAGTGAAAATAATACTCTAGTAACAAACACTACTGAAGTTGAAGAAAAACAAGTAATTGATATAAATGAATATTTAACAGAAGAAGATTTAAATTACATAAAAGAAATAAAAATAAAACGAGGAAGAAGTATAAAAGCAATAAACTTATATACTAAAGAAGAGAAGACTTTTGATACTCATATTCAATGTAGTAAAAATCTTAAGGTACCACTTGGCTACATAAGAGAAAATTTAAAATATGGATATATGGATTACTTTGGAGAAGCTATAAATTATTTAAGTAGAGTGTTAAATGTAGAAGAATACTGTAAAAATGAGTGGAGCTATCTAGAAAATAGTAAATCTCCATCTGAGATATTTAATATTCTTAATGACAAAATATTTAGTACAAGACTTTCTGATAAAAAGAGAAATGAAATTTTAACTAATGATAAGATTGAAACAATAAAAATGAATTATAAGTTTGAGTGTATTGATGAGGAATATGATGAATATTTTAAAAAATATAAGTCTATAATCAAAAGAGGTGGAAAGAAAAAGATTGAATTAGTAAATAAAAAAGGCGAAGTATTAGAGATATTTAAGTCTTTAGAAGAATGTTCTATTTATTTGCAAAAAGAAAAAAATGAAGTTATACAAATGTTAAAGTATGGAGATACAAAAATAGGAAGAAATTTCATAAGATATAGTTTAAGAAATATTTAATTTCATTTTAAATTCATGAGAGTTTCATTTATGATTCACACATTTAATATTATTTTAATGTAAAATAATAAAAGTGAAGTATTGTACAATTAAATTTAAGGAGGATATTAATGTCTGAAGAAAAAAATTCAAAAGATAATACATTGAATGAAATTAAAAATTCAGAAAATGTAAGTTCTAAACAAGATGATGTGTCAGGTGAAAAAAATACTGATAACAAAATCAAAAAAAGAGAAATAAAATTAAGTAGTAAAAAGCTTAAAGCAATTGTAGCAATTGTAGCAGTAGGGGCAATTTGCTTGTGTGGAGGCTATGTCTCTGGAAAAGAAGCTGGAAGAAAATTACCAGCCACTTCAAAGCGTTATAATAGTAATGAAGTAGTAGCTACTATTGGGGATAAAAAAATTACAGGGGAAATGTTAAGAAAAAGAATGGAGCCATTATTTTATTTAAATGCAAAAAATACTATGAGTGATGATGAAATACGTTCATATGAATCAAATATGATTGAGACTATGATTACATCAGATATATTATCTTCAGAAGCAGCAAAAGAAAAGATAAGCATAACTAATGACGAATTAAATTCTCAATATGATAATCTAATGTCTAGCATAGAATCTGCAATGGGAATGACAAAAGAAGAGTTTCTAAAGCAATTTGACTTGACTGAGAAATATATAAAAGACGATATGAAAAAAGAACTAATAGCATCAAAATACTTAAATGAAGCATCAAAAGTAACAGATAAAGATGCACAAAGTTATTATGACAAAAACAAGAGCAATTATTTACAAGTTAGAGCTTCACATATTTTAATAAAAACTGTTGATGATAAAGGTAAACAAGTCAGTGATAGTAAAAAAGCTGAACTTAAAAAACAAGCAGAAGAAATACTTAAAAAAGCTGAAGCTGGAGAAGATTTTGCTACTCTAGCTAAAAAGTATTCTGAAGATAGTAGTGCAGAATCAGGTGGAGATTTAGGATTTTTTGGAAAAGGTCAAATGGTAGAATCTTTTGAAAAAGCTGCATTTGCTTTGAAAAAAGGAGAAATATCTAGTAAGCTTGTAGAAAGTGATTATGGATACCATATAATTAAGAAAACAGATGAAAAATATCAACCATTTGAAGAAGTAAAATCAGATTTAGTAAGTACTTTAACATCAGAAAAGCAAAACTTACTTATAAATGATTTAAAGGAAAAATACAATGTAAAAATTACAGATAAATATCAAATGAAAGCAAAGCAATAGATTAAATCAATTTATTAAAAGAAGAAAATATTAATCTATATATCTAAAAGCTGTTTTTGTTCTTAAATAGAGGACTTAAACAGCTTTTATTATTTTATCATAAAATTAATTCGCCTAAAAATGAAATTATAAAAAAATAACATGCATAAATTAACAATGAAAACGTATTTTGAATTTAAATTATTTTATTGAAAATCTATATAAAATATAAAAAAAATAAATAAAAAAATTTAAAAGCTAAAAAAATACTATTCAAATATATATACTAAAGTTATTCTTTAAAAATACTTAAAAAAGAATATTTTTCATAATTTTAAAAATAATAATAAAAAAATGAAAATATTAACAATAATCTATTGAGTAATATAAAAAAAGATGCTATTATAAGTATGTGTTAAAATGATTAAGCTAATCTTAGTACTGAATTTAACTATAAAAATAATAAGGGGGCGTTTTTTTATGTCAAATACTGAAAGCGTATCTAAAAAAGCTAGTCATCCGAAGAGTTTTTGGCTTGTTTGTATGACAATTTTATGGGAAAGATTTAGTTATTATGGATTAACAGCTTTGTTGGTATTATTTTTTACAGCGAGTGTAACTCAAGGTGGTCTAGGACTTTCTACTCAAGAAGCAACTTCAATGTTTGGTTTGTTTACAGGTCTTATATATCTTACACCATTAATTGGTGGCTGGTTGGCAGATAAAGTTTTAGGTCAACAAAAATGTATATCTATAGGTGCACTTTTAATAGCAATAGGTGACTTTGTTTTGTTTGCATCATCTACATCTATTAATATGGTTTGGGTAGGTCTATCAATAATCATTTTAGGAAATGGTTTTTTTAAATCAAGTTGTTCCAATATAGTTGGTGATATATATCCTAAAACCGAGGTATCAAGAAAAGACGCAGCATATAGTTTATTCTATATGGCAGTAAATGTAGGTGCATTCATAGCTCCAATCATATGTGGACTGCTTTCTGATAATGTATTTGCAGTAAGAGGAGTAAACGGAGATATAGTGTCTTATGGATATAAGATGGCATTCTTAGTTTGTGGTATAGGTATGATGCTTGGTATGATTATATTTACACTTTTTGCGCCAAAGCTACTAAAAGAAGTTGGAAAACATCCAGTTACTAAGGGAAATAAAGGTGAAAAAATTGAGTATGGACCACTTACTAAATTAGAGAAAAATAGAATCATAGCAATGGTTGTATTATTCTTATTTGTAGTTTTATTTTGGACAGCATACTATCAAACACAAAGTTCATTTATGATTTATGTAAGAGACAATGTAAATAGAACTCTATTTGGATTTGAAATGCCAGTGGCATGGCTTACATCGTTAAATGCTATATTATGTGTAGCTTTATGCCCTGTATTAGCTGCTTTGTGGGTTAAATTATCTAATACTAAAAGAGGCGACTTTTCTATTCCAGTTAAAATGGGGTTGGGAATGATAATAATGGGTCTTGGTTTTATAGTTATGGTATTGGCCACATTAGCCAATGGTTCAGATGGGACAATAAAGGCTAGCATACTTTTTATAGTAGTAACCTATATATTTACAACTGTAGGGGAGTTATTTTTGTCTCCTATAGGTCTTGCAATGTTTAATAAATTAGCTCCAGCTAAATATGCTACATTATCTATGGGTGCATGGTATCTGACAAGTTTTTTTGCTAGTTTGTTATCAGGAAAAATTGCTGGATTTACAGCTACATTAGGTTTTTTGCAAATCTTTGGAGGAATAGCAGGAGTCTTAATAATCTTTGGTTTAATATTACTTGGATTAAGAAATATATTGACAAAATTAATGGCAATGGATTTGTTAACAGAAACAAAATAATCCACACTTAATTAGTGAAAATAAAGGAAATTACATTTGAATATAAAATCAAACGTAATTTCCTCTTTAATTATGAAAAAAAGCTTTACATAGATAGATATTGTAATTAAAATTATAATTGTGATAATTAGAGTGTATAAGATTTATATAAATTATATAAAAGGAAAATTTATGTAATAAACTTTACATACTTATATATTTAGTTATTCAAACTATTATTTTGAGGAGGTCTTGTTGTGAATATAAAAGACAGAGTAAATGAATTAAGAAGACTTATGGAAGAAAAAAATATTGATGCTTATATGATTCCGTCTTCTGACAATCATCAAAGTGAATATGTAGGAGATTACTTCAAATCAAGAGAATTTATATCAGGATTCAATGGTTCAGCTGGAACAGTTATTGTGACTAAAGATGAAGCTGGATTATGGACAGATGGAAGATACTTTATACAAGCAGAATCTCAATTAGAAGGAAGTACAATAAAATTATTTAAAATGGGACAAGAAGGTTGCCCAACTACTGATGAATATTTATATACAAATATTCCAGAAGGTGGAACTTTAGGTTTTGATGGTAAAGTTATATGTGCTAAAGAAGGAGCTACATTAGCTGAAAAATTATCTAAAAAAGGTATAAAAGTAGAATACCAATATGATTTAATAGATAGCATATGGTCAGATAGACCAGCTTTATCAGATAGTAAAGCATTTTTATTAGATGTTAAATACTGTGGAGAAAGTTTTAGTTCAAAGTTAGCTAGATTGAGAGAAAAAATGAGTGAAAAAGGTACTTCTACTCATGTAATAACAACTCTTGATGACATAGCATGGTTATTTAATATAAGAGGTGGAGATGTTAAATACAATCCAGTTGTACTTTCTTATGCAGTGATAACTTTAAAAGAAGTTTATTTATTTGTTGATGAAAGTAAATTAAATGAAGAGATATTAAATGAATTGGCTAAAGAAAATGTAAAAATAAAACCATATAATGATGTATATGATTTTGTAAAACATATAGATAAAGATGAAAAAGTTTTAGTTGATGGAACTAAGATTAACTATGCAATTTACAATAATATACCTTGTGGAGTTGAAAAAGTTGATGAGTTTAATCCAGTAATGTTCTTTAAGGCCCAAAAAAATGAGGTAGAATTAGAGAACATAAGAAATTCACATGTTAAAGATGGTGTAGCTTTCACTAAATTTATGTACTGGTTAAAGAATAATGTAGGTAAGATAGAAATAACTGAAATAAGTGCTACTGAAAAATTAGAGGGACTAAGAAGAGAACAAGAAGGATTCTTTGAACCAAGTTTCAATACAATTGCTGCATATAAAGAGCATGCTGCTATGATGCACTATAGTGCAACTCCAGAATCAAACTATAAGTTGGAAGCTGAAGGTTTATTCTTAGTAGATTCAGGTGGACAATATTATGATGGAACTACTGATATAACTAGAACTACAGTATTAGGACCTATAAGTGATGAATTAAAATTACATTTCACTTCTGTAGCAAGAGGTATGATAAATCTTTCTAAGGTTAAATTCTTACATGGTTGTAGAGGATACAACCTAGATATATTATCTAGAAGTTGTATGTGGAATATGGGAATAGATTATCAATGTGGAACTGGACATGGTATAGGATTTGTATTAAATGTTCATGAAGCTCCAAATGGATTTAGATGGAGAGTAGTTCCTGAAAGATTTGATAGTGCAGTTCTTGAAGAAGGAATGGTAACTACTAATGAACCAGGTATATATATAGAAGGTTCTCATGGTATAAGAACAGAAAATGAAATAGTAGTTAGAAAAGCTGAAAAGAATTTTTATGGTCAATTTATGGAATTTGAAGTTGTTACATTAGCTCCTATTGATTTAGATGGTATAGTTCCAGAATTAATGAATCAAGATGAAAAAGATTATTTAAACTGGTATCATAAATTAGTTTATGA
The DNA here is from genome assembly GCF_020662275.1 of Clostridioides sp. ES-S-0006-03. NCBI lineage: Bacteria > Bacillati > Bacillota > Clostridia > Peptostreptococcales > Peptostreptococcaceae > Clostridioides > Clostridioides sp. ES-S-0006-03. The sequence goes on along the minus strand of NZ_JADGMM010000020.1, from coordinate 27,398 downwards.
TAAGATATCTCCTTTCCTAACTGGTGAAGAAAGAGAATGGTTAAAAGTTTATACTAGAGCTATATAGTTTTGTAATTGAATACTATAAATAAATCGAGGCATTTTAATGCCTCGATTTTTGATATATTATCTATTAAACTTAAACATAGTTTTTACTTTGATAATTCTACAAGTTTTTTATTCATTATAAGTAATATAATTCCAAATAGCAATAAAAATGAAGGGATTACTATAAATACTTGTAACATACCAAGGTGGTCTATAATAGCCTGTGTATAACCAGATAATTTATTTGCTGCAAATTTACCTAAGAACCAAACACCCATTAAGAATGAAATATATTTTTCTGGTGAAAGTTTATTTACCATACCATATCCAACTGGAGAAAAACAAATCTCTCCTATACTTTGGAATGTTAAAAATCCAATTACCCAAAATACACTTGCTTTCTGAATTGAATTAGGGTTAGTTCCTGTTTGTATAACTGCGACTATCATGAATAAAAATGCTATAGCTAATAGTATAAACCCTAGACTCATTTTTGAAGGTACACTTAAATCGCCTTTTTTAGTCTGAGATAATTTTACCCAGACTAGAGCAGATATAGGGCCAAGGATGACACATAGAAGACCATTATATGAATCTATCCATGAGGTTGGTATTTGAAAATTACCAACAGTCAGATTTATGTGTTCTTTTGTATACAAAGCTATAGACATAGAAGCTTGATTATATGCTATCCAAAAAAATACTGTAAAAAAAGCTAATATTAATATTACTATTATTCTTTTTTTCTCAACTGAAGTTAATGGTTTTGAAGCAAGTAATTTTTTATATTCTAATGATTTCTTTATAGTTTCTTTTTGACTACTAAATTCATTACTTGAAGATTTATAAAATCTTTTGTGACCAAATATAAAGAATAATAAGCCTATTAAAACAGTAATTGAAGCAAATAAAAATACATATCTGTAACCATACATATTTATAGAAGTACCATTTTTCATAGCGAACCATTCATTAGCGACCAAACCACAGATTAAAGGACCAAATAATGTTCCCAGATTAGTAGCCATATATGTAATAGAAAAAGCGCCATCCTTTCTTGGGTCATCATTAGTATATAAGTTTCCAACTAAGGTATGCAAGTTTCCCTTATAAAAACCTATTCCTAATCCAGACAAGAATATCATGATGTTTACATCCATTTTGCTATTTGCCAGATATCCTAAAAAGTAGCCAATTGAAACCATTATCATTCCAAGCATAATACAATTTTTCGGACCTAAAAATCTATCACTAACCCATCCACCAATAACTGGAGAAAAATAAGTCCATGCTAAAAAAGATGCAAGCATTGATGCAGATTCTGCTGGTGTTAATCCCAAACCACCTTTAGATACTTGCTCAGCTAGAAATAACAATAGCACTAATTTCATACCATAGTATGCAAGTCCTACAAATGTAAATATTGAACAACAAAAATATAAATCCTTAGGCTGTTTAAGCTTTTCTTGAGTTTTTAAAATTGACATATGTTGAGAACCTCCAGACCAATAATTTAACAAAATTTTTCCACACTATATGAGTATATGTTTTTTTTATAAAGACGTCAACTTATGGCATAAGAAAACAAAGTGTTAATAATCTATAAAAATAGTATTATTTTATAGATTCAGTAATATTTTTTTACAAGAATATATGTTATTATTATATTAAAATACAACATATTATGGAAAGGATATGCCAATTTAGTAGTTAGATTGATTGTTTGGCAGGTGGGATGAGCTATGATAAGAAAGAAATCTGAATTACAAGTAGAAGTAAAAGAAAATTTAACTGGTGGGGTTGGAAAAGTTAAGCTTGAAAATATATTACAAATTGATGAGCTTAAAGGAAAAGGAAGATTATTTAAAAGAATAACTTTACCAGTAGGAAGTTCAATTGGTGTGCATGACCATACAACTGATTTTGAGGTATATTATATATTAAAGGGAAAAGGTAAAGTTTTTGATAATGGGGAATTTGTAGAAGTAAATGAGGGTGATGTAATATACACTGCTGATGGTGAAGAACATTCTATAGAGAATATAGGAGAAGAAGAACTTGAATTTGTAGCAGTAGTCTTATATGTGTAAAATATGGAGGAGGAGTCATGACAAGCAAGATAGAAGAAATTAAAGACAAGATAAATAGATTTTGCAACTCCAATCTAAATCAAGAATATAAAGATATAAGTTTTAAAATCTTGCAAGACATTTTAGATAATAATAAAGAGATAATTCATTCTTCTAGAGCTGATATATGGTCTTCAGCTATACTAAACATAGTTTTGGAGCAAAATCTCTTATATAATAAGAAGCATCCATTACATATAACCAAAAAGGAATTTTCAAAAAAAATAGGTGTTTCTTTAAACACTATAAACAATAAATCATCATTGATAAAAGACGTTTGTAATATTGATTTCTTAAATCAAGATACTATTGCTATCTCTAATATTGAGTTTTGGGTAAGAGAGAGTAACTCTAAATCCAAAGCCATAGATTTAGAGTTAGAAAAGAAAAAAATACTTTATAAAAGATATATTAAACTATCACAAGAAGCTAAAAATCATATTGAGTCAATTAGGTATATGGAAGAAGCTGTAAACATTGGAAAAAGCATGATTACTAAGGAAGATAGACAACTTGGATTTTGGAAAGGTGTATCTACTAGAGCTTATATGGTAGCACTTGAGTCTCTTGCTAGGAAGTTAGAGAGTATTGATAATTTAAAGGAAGCTAGAAAGGTATTAGAGTATTTAATAGAAATCAATCCTGATGATGAGCAAGGAATAAGGTATAAATTACTCAATGTATTAATTAGGTTAAATGATAGAATAGCAATAAATAATTTATTTGAAATGTATAAAGAAGAAAAGTCTGCTACATGGATGTATAGCAAAGCTCTTTATTATTTTAAAAATAAAAATATGTTTTTAGCAAGTGATGCTATTAAAAGTGCTAAAAATAAAAATAAATATATTGGATTATATTTAATAGATTGGCGAAATGCCTTTGGTAGAGAGTTTGTTACAGCGGAAGAAAAGGGAGAAGCTGTCTATTACTATGATGAAAATATAGTACTTTGGAATGAAGTTAAAGGTTCTATGGATTGGTTACTGAAAAAAATGTTGGAATTTTCATAAAAAAAACTACTCCTTATTACTTATAAAAAAGTAAGGAGTAGTTTTTTTATTTATACATCTAATTTTAAATCTCCTGGTTTTATCATACCTTTTTTTCTCATAAATTCTGATATTATTAGAGTTACAATAGCAGGAAGTACAAAGTTAAGTAAAAGTATACCAATCCACATAGTTATTCCACCTTTTCCAGCACTTTGCATGGCAGTTACTGTTCCAAATTGTCCAACTAATCCACAAGTTCCCATACCAGAGCCAATAGGTATATTTTCCATTTTAAATATTGTTGTAGATAATGGGCCAAGTATTATTGAAGCTATTGTAGGTGGTATCCAAATTTTCCAGTTTTTTATTATATTGGGAACTTGGAGCATGGATGTACCAAGTCCTTGAGCTACAAGACCTCCTACTCCATTTTCTCTAAAACTCATAACAGCAAAACCTATCATTTGGCAACAACAACCAACAGTTGCTGCTCCACCAGCAAGCCCTCCCAAACTTAACATCATACAAATAGCTGCACTACTTATGGGTAGTGTAAGAGCTATTCCAACAAGTGCAGAGACAAGAGCTCCCATTATTATAGGTTGCATAGTGGTTGCTTGCATTATTATGTTTCCAAATGAAGTCATAAATGCAGAAACTGCTGGTCCAATAAGTTCTGCCACAAGTACTCCTATTAGTATTGTTACAGCAGGTGTAACTAATATGTCTACCTTTGTTTCCTTTGAAACTAATTTTCCAATTTCTACTGCAAAAAGTGTAGCGACAAATGCACCCACAGGTCCTCCTAGTTCATTACCACAAGCTCCAACAAGTGCACAAGAAAATAGCACAAGTGGAGGCGCTTGAAGTCCATACGCAATAGCCACTGCTATAGCTGGGCCTGTAACTTGCTTAGCAAGTGGGCTTATAACTTCAGTAAAAAGAGAAATATTGAAGTTGTCTCCTAATGTGTTAAAAATTGTTCCAATTAAAAGGGAAGAAAAAAGGCCTAGTGCCATATAACTTAATGCATCAATAAGATACCTTTGAACAGAAATTTCAATGTTTTTGCTCTTAGCAAACGATTTAAAATTTCTTTTTTTGCAATTGATTTCCAATTTAAAATCCTCCTCATATAATACAAATATAATTTCTTTTTAATTAATTATATAACTTTTCAGCTGACAAGACAAATGTTATTTCACTAAAATTAGACTACTGTAATAGTAAGAAATTAACACTAATTTTAGTTTTAAATTTTAAATTTATGGTTTATAATTAGTATAGGGATATTCTGAAATATAATACTTTTCCAGTTTATCCCAATATTTAACTTAGGTAGATTGCTTACAAAACAAATGATTATATATTAGGCTAAAGGAAGTGGATAGATGAGATTTGTAGAAAATAAGAAATACAGAAAAATTGCCATAATTATATCTATTCCTATATTGCTTGTTGCGCAGTACTACCTTTTTAAATTTGGAATACTTAGACCAATGGTAAAGGGAGTGGAAATCGAAATTGTAGATGGGGAATATGTTAAAGATTTAGATAAATATGTAGTAAAACTAAATGAAACAGTTACTTTGTCTACTGGCGAATATATCAAGGTTCCTTCATATGCTAAAGACCCAAATATTTGGTTTAATGTGTTGGATAATTCAGGGACTTTAAAAATAGATGGAAATAAGATGACAGCATTAAAGGTTGGGTATTCTTCTGTGGGTATTATGAAGAATTCAAGAGTGTTGAAAAAGGCTACTATAAAGGTAGTAGACCCAGAAGTAGAATCACTAGATATGGAGATTAATGGGGATTTAAAACATGTTGGTGATAGTGCTACTATAGAAAGTACAATAGAGGTTGATTATGACAAATTTAAAAAGTCATATAAACCTATTTATAAGAGTAGTAATGATGATGTGCTAAAAATTAAAGGAAATACAGTAAGTGCAGTTGGAGTTGGAAAAGCCACAATATATGCTAAGTGTGGAAATAAAGAAGTAGAGAGAACCTTTAGAATTCAAGCTAGAGTTGCCGAAATAAATATGAATGATGTAAAAATAGAAGTTGACCAAAATGAGAAATTAAAACCAGATATAATAACTTCTCCACCAGGTTTAGAACCACCAAAAATACACTATGAGTTGGCCGATTCAAAATTACCTGTGGAAAGAGCTATAAGTCTAAGCGGTGATGGAAGTGTAGTAGGTCTTAGAGAAGGTAAAGAAAGAGTAAGGATAACTTGTGGAGATAAGTCTAAAATAATAACTGTAACAGTAGTCAAAGAAACTATAACTAATGATTATATACAGAATTTAGTAGGTTCACATAAAATAGTAAATAACAAAGTTATTATTAAACTTGAATGGGATTATATGAAAGATGTTTTTGACTATGATATATATCTTAAAGACAAGTTGTCAGGAGAATCATTTAAGAAAATTAAATCTATAACTGTAAATGAAAGTGATTTAGGAAAATCACAAAAAGTATATGCTACTATAGAAATTGATGTAAAAGATAATCAGAGTATAGATTATGATATTTATGTTCTAGGTAAGAAAGACTCAGACACAACCAAGCCAAGTAATGTAATAAACATTACTAACATGAATGGTAATGGCAACTCAGATAATAATGATAACATACAAAACATGAAGGTTGAAAATATATCCGCTAATGTTGACAGAGATAACAATGTTATTAGAGTTAACTGGAGCAGTGTATCTCATAAAGAATGTACCTATAGTATATATATAAAAAATAATACTAATGGAGATGGTGAGTTTACTTTGTATCAAAGTGATATAAAAGGGAATGAACATACTATAAGTATCCCTGAAGGAGATTTAAATTTAGATATATATGTAGTGGCAAATTACAATGGACAAAATTCTAAAAATAGTGATGTTATAAATGTAAGATAAATTTATACAAAAATTTAGAAGTGTTAGATTTATGATTTATTAATAAATCAAATCATTATAAGAAGAGGATAGTATGGGAGTAATCATACTATCCTTTCTATTTTATTGAAACATACTGGTGTTAAATTTTTAGTGTGAAAATTATTGTAAAAATGAAAACATAAAAGGCATATATATCATACCAGATTATCATAATCCAACAACGCATTCTATGTCTAACTTATCATGTAAGAAAATAGCAGAGATAGCAAAAAAGTATAATATCATAATTATTGAAGAAAGAAAAGATGAGATTATAAAAAGAAATGAAGCTACTAATAAGATTTTATCTGAGTATAATTTAATTAAATAAATAAAAATGCGGAGAAATTTATTATAATAAACCTCCGCTTTTATTATTTAATGAAATACTTTACTTTCTATTAAAATTTTAACTTTAATCATCTTGAAAATATAATCGTTTTATGGTAAAATAATTCTTAAAAATAGAAATAATTAATCATTTGTTAAAAAAAATGCATAATAAATTGTAATTTATTGACTATAGTGGGAAAATATTCACAAATGTATAAAATAACAGAAAAAATGCAAAAATAAAATCAATTTCATATGTTATAAAATCTATATGGCAAAATTAAATTTGCCTATCAGAATGATATAAACACATCAGAAAGGAGGATGCTATCAATAATGGAAATTAATTAATTTTGGTAGCTAAAAATTATGAATGAACAAACTAGAATATCCTTAGAGAGAGCTGCTGAACTAAAATCAAAAATTGATGATTATATTCAGGCTAGGAAAACAATTAACAGAGGTCTTGAAAAAGAAGAAGAGATAAATAAACGAAAACAAAACATATTAAGCATATTAAATGGAACAGAAGAAGACTGGAATAATTACAAATGGCAATTATCAAATAGAATCACAGATGTAGATACTTTATCAAAGATTATCAATCTAACTAAAAAAGAAAAAGAATATATAAAAGAAGTTGGTACTCAATTTAGATGGGCAATATCTCCATATTATTTGAGCTTGATAGACCCAGATGATATATGTGACCCTATAAAATTACTTTCTATACCGACACATATAGAATTGGAAGATGAACAAGATGATTTAGACCCAATGGGAGAAGAGTATACAAATCCAGCAGGATGTATAACTAGAAGATATCCAGATAGATTAATAATAAATGTAACAAATGAATGTGCTATGTATTGTAGACATTGCCAAAGAAGAAGAAATATTGGTCAACAAGATTCTCATAAGTCGAAAGCTGTTATACAAGAATCTATAGACTATATTAGAGAAAATGAAGAAATAAGAGATGTATTAGTAACTGGTGGAGATGCTCTTACATTAAAAGATGATTATTTGGAATGGATTCTTAGCCAACTTAAAGAAATACCACATGTTGATTATGTTAGATTAGGAACTAGAACTCTTGTTACCATGCCACAAAGAGTTACAGATGATTTTTGTAATATGCTAAAAAAATATCATCCTATATATATAAATACACATTTTAATCATCCGATGGAAATAACTAAAGAATCTAAAGAGGCTTGTGAAAAATTAGCAAATGCAGGTATACCATTAGGAAATCAAGCCGTGTTATTAAATGGTATAAATAATGATAAATTTGTAATGAGATGTTTAAATCAAGAATTACTTAAAATAAGAGTAAAACCATACTATATATTCCAAAGCAAACATGTAAAAGGAACAAAACATTTTAATACATCAGTAGATGATGGTCTTGAAATAATGGAATATCTAAGAGGATATACATCAGGAATGGCAATACCAACATATATAGTTAATGCTCCAAAAGGAGGTGGTAAGACTCCATTACTTCCACAATACCTTGTATCAAAAGGAACAGATTATGTTATGCTTAGAACATGGGAAGGCAAAGTTATAAAAATGGAAGATGAACCAGCTGTAGATATAAAGAAACTTATAAAAGAGCAAGCACAGGATTAATAAAATATTTAGATATATAAAAAGAAACAACTTTAAAATAAAAATAAAATGGATGCTAAATTTATATCAATTTGCATCCATTTTTATATTAGTTAATTATTTTATTTATTATTTTGTTGTTGATTAACCAATTCAAGGTATCCACTTGGATGGAAGTAATATATCTCAGAAGTATTTTCATTTACAAAATAACCAATGTCACCATCTGCATCTGGTAAAAATACATATCCATTAAGATTTTTAGCTTTTAATGCTTCAAAATCGCTAGCATTTCCTTGATATATGTAATCAACTTTATTGTTGTATTTTACTAAAAGTTCTTTGGCTTGCTCTTGAGTCAATTTAGTACTTTGACTTACAGGAACATTCTTTTGAGAATCAGCATAAGAAGATTCATTTACTGGTGCAGTTAATAATAAACAAGATAAAACTAATAAAGATATAAGTGCTTTTTTCATACTAAAACCCTCTTTCGTAATTAATTATATAAGATTCATTTCTTAATAATATTATATGTTTTCTATAATTAAATATTACCATTAAAGAGGATAATATTACAGTTACACAGCTGTAACCTTTGATTACAAAATCGTAATTAAATTGTATTTTTATTCCATTTGTATTTTATCATGTCTACGATTAACAAATTCACAAAAGTATATTTTTATTACACCCATAACAGGAGCAGATAGAATCATACCAGGTATACCAAAAAATCCTCCACCAACAGTAACTGCTAGTATTGTAAAGAATGGGCTAAGCCCTAGCTGTCCACCTACAATTTTTGGTTCTATAAATGCAACTTCTACTTGCTGAATTATTATTAAGTAAATTAAACAAGTTAATGCAGTTGTCGGATTGTAGAATAAGTTGATTACTACAACTGGTGCCATACCTATTACTGGGCCAAAATATGGAACCATATTCATAATACCCATTAATGTACCAAACAATAGGGCATATTCAGACTTTAAAAAGTATAGACCAATTCCAGAAAGTACTCCAACTACAAATGAATCTAAAATTTTGCCTGTAAAATATTTACCAATATTTAAATTTAAGCTTTGACACAATTCTATTATAAAGTCTCCATATTTTTTACCTAAAGAAATATAAACAATTTTCTTTGTAAATTCTAAGAATCTTTCTTTTTCTAATAATATATAGAAACAAATTATAAAACCTAAAACAAGTTGTACTATAAATTTTCCAACAGAGAAGGTAGTACTAAAGATTCCTCCAAGTGAACCAATAAGCAAGTTACTAAACTTGGGCATTACGCTCATAATTTTATCACCATATTCTTTTAATGTATTAGGGTCTACTGATTGTAAGCTTTTTCCTAAATCAAATAAAAATTGTTCTGTCTTGTCTATATACATAGGAACTTGAGTTACCAAATCAGCCAAACTATTTACTATGGATGGAACTGTAAATAGTATAAAAGATATTAATATAACTATTAATACACCATAAGTAAGAAGCAAAGAGTATATCCTTTTAAAATTAAGTTTATTTTCTAAAAACTTTACTAATGGATTAAATACATATGCTAATACAAAGGCTATTATAAATGGAGTTAGTAGTGACATCAGTAAACTTATTACTCCAAAAAAATATTTGTAATTATCAATAACTTTAATCAAAATATATGAAATAACTACAGTAAGTATAATATTTAAATGAATTTTTTTATCTTGCAAAACAACACAACCTTTCTTATATTTATTAAGTTTATATTTACTTAAATTTAAAATCAAGTTAATATTTATAGCTTATTATACAATAAAAAGTAGTATTAATATAGTGTGATTAATATTAAATTTGACAGGTGTACAATATTTTGCAAGTTTTCTCTAAATAGTGTTTTTATCTTCTCAAATTTGCATATTGCAAATAGAAACAGTTATAATTTGTTTCTAATTCTCTGTACATTTCTATTTATATAGTGCCTTCCAATATATTTGTATAAAAGATTTTTACACCATCCTATTTTTTGGTTATATTGATTGAAAAAATCATCTGGAGTATCAAAGGTTCCCAAATCATCAATTATTCCCTCTTTTTGAATAAATGTATTATTTAGATTCCAAGATATTTGAGGATTTTGCAAATCTTTAGTGGCAATGCCCCATCCCCAAAATAAGCCTTGACAGTCATTGTATTTTTGCTGAATACTTGTAAGATAATTTTTATCTAAAATAAGACCTTCTAATTGATACCATTGTTTTTCATAGTATACTTCTATCCATGTGTGAATGATTTCTGTAGGAGTAATCTTGTAAAGAACTCCTAAGAGTTCTAATTGAACTCTTTTATCTAGAGTAAAACCATGAATCCTACATGGAATGCCAACGCCTCTTAAAAGTGACATAGCAAGTATCGTCTTTGTATTGCATTGTCCATATCCATCTTTTAGTATTTTACTTGCAGATATATTGTCACTTTCATTAAAACCAAACTTGATGTCATCTCTAACAAAATTATAAATTTGTTTGATTTTATTAAAATTATCTAATTGATTCCATTTTTTTTCGATAATAAGCTCTTGAACATTTTTTGAATTAAAGTCTAATAATGTACTTTCTGATAAATGTCTTTTCATAAAATATAAATCTCCTTTATTTAGTGTAATTATATTTTATATCTTAGAGTAATTTGAAACTTTCAAAAACTTGCTGTTTTTTAATATACCAGAAATATTCATACCAGTCATACATTTATTGGTATATGCTAGATGTGAAGCGCTGTCAAAACCTGACATCATAGCAGCATCGGTTATAGAGTATTTACCAGATAAAAGTAAAAAATATGCTTTTTGAATTTTATGTAGGAGAATATAACTTTTTAATGGCATTCCTGTTTGTTCTTTGAATATATGGGACACTCTACTTGGCGAAAGAAAGACCATATTAGAAATCTTTTTTATAGAATGGTCATGACAGTCACACTCATTAAGTCTTTGCATTATTTTATGAATTCTTTTATCAACTACTGTGTAATTGTCTTGAGTAACATTAAGATATTCGAACATAGAATTTGTAAAATTTAAATAACTTTTTTCATCATGATTTTTGAAAAAATTAATATATTCTTTTTGTGTATGTTTATTATTATGAATATCTATAATTCCATAACCTTTAATTTTGTCAATATATTTTGACTTAAAGCTTAATGCAAGTGATGATGTTGGCTCAATTAACATAGTAAAACATATTTTTTCTCCTGTTGAAAAACAATGTTCTATATTACTATCTACAATAATACATTTACCTTCTATATCATTGCCATCTATAGTTATATTTAAACTGTCTTCAATTCCTATAAACAATTGTAACATCCAATGTTTATGCTTATTTGATTGAATAGAATTTGTAAACGAAGAAATATGATTATTTGACATAATTATATAATTAATAAAATTACCTCCAAACATTTTTCTTATTGAGGAAATACAGGTTAATTGTACAGTATTTTTCAGTAAGATTAGTGAAATTTTTATTTTATTATACTTTAGATTTTAATTTTGTTCAATTATTTTAAAATTAGATTATTTTTATAATGAATTAATTTTATTTTATATAATATTGGACCTATATTGAGATATTTTAAAATATAAATTACTTATGGTAAAACTTGCATATAAAAAATAAAAATTTTATAATTATATTACAGATTATATAAAATAAAACATCAAGTCATAAGTTGAAGAAAAGAGGATGTCATGAAGTTATTTCAGCAAAAAACACAAGTTCATAAATTTAAAAATTCAAAGGAATTTATAGAAGAATTCAAAATTTGTAAATCAGATTTTATATTGACAAGTAAAAGTGCATATGATACATATTTTAAAAGCCTTGGTTTGGATGCACATGTAGAATATAAAAGTAAGTATGGAACTGGTGAACCTAATGATATAATGATGGATAAATTATTGGATGATTTTTCAAAAACTAATTGTACAAGAATTATTGCTATTGGTGGGGGAGCAGTTATTGATATGGCAAAGTTGTTAGTACTGAAAGATGGAAAGAAATCAAGTGATTTATTTCAAAAAAAGGTTCCTTTAGAAAAAATAAGAGAATTAATAGCTGTTCCTACAACTTGTGGAGCAGGTTCAGAGGTGTCAAATATTTCAATTGCAGAAATAACAGAGATGAATACGAAGTTTGGATTAGCTGTAGATGAATTATTTCCAGATTATGCAGTTTTAATTCCAGAGTTATTATTAGAGCTTCCATATTCATTTTTTGCTACAAGTGCAATCGACGCTTTAATACATGCTATAGAATCTTTTGTATCTCCAAAGGCGAGTATTTATACAGAAATTTTTAGTACCAAAGCTATAGAGATGATTTTAAATGGATTTCAGCAAATTGAACTAAATGGAAAAGATTATAGATTTGATATTATAGAAGATTTTTTGATTGCAAGTGATTTAGCTGGTATTGCTTTTGGAAATGCTGGTACAGGAGCAGTACATGCACTTTCATACCCATTAAGTGGAGTTTATCATGTTACTCATGGTGAAGCTAATTATCAATTTTTTATAGAAGTATTTAAAGCATATAATAGATTATCACCAGATGGTAAATTAGCAAAAATAAATATGCTTTTGAGTGAAATAATGAATTGTAAAGTATCAGAGGTATATGAAAAAATGGAAGAACTACTTAATAAAATTATTACAAGAAAAAGTTTAAGAGAATATGGAATGAAAGAGTATGAGATAAATAGTTTTGCAGACAGTGTACTAGATAGTCAACAAAGGTTGCTAAATCAAAGTTATATTAAACTTAATAAAGAAGAAATAGTAAATATATACAGAACTTTATATTGATACCCCAAATCTAAAAGTTAATTGTTCTATATTTAGCTATAACTCAAATTTATGAAAAGCGGTGATTTAATTAAATCATCGCTTTTTATGACTGATATTTTTATAAGATAATATATCTTGTACTTATTAAAAAATATATATTTCATTTAATTATGACAAATAAAGATAAAATTTAAATATTTTAGAGGTAATTTTATTTAGATATAGAATTTTAGAGTAATGATATACAAATGTGTTATATTACCACTTTATATCAAAAATAGTAATATAATAGTCATATACATTTAGAAAATTTATTGTTTAAAAGGAGTAGAACCTATGATAAAAAAAGAAATGGGTAATTTTAAAGGAAGCAGTGATTATGTAGTATCACCAGAATTAATGGCATCAGTTAATGTTGCTATAGCACTTGAAAAACCACTTTTAATTAAAGGAGAACCTGGAACAGGAAAAACTATGCTTGCACAAGCAATTTCAAATCAACTGCAAAAAGATTTAGTAATTTGGAACATAAAATCAACTACAAAAGCACAGGATGGTCTTTATGTATATGATACTGTTCAAAGACTTTATGATAGCCAATTTGGAGGTGAAGGAGTAGATGATATTGGTAAGTACATAAAATATGGTAAATTAGGAGAAGCATTTAGTTCAGAACAACAAGTAATTCTTTTGATAGATGAAATAGACAAGGCAGACTTAGAGTTTCCAAACGACTTACTTTGGGAATTAGATAAAATGGAGTTTTATATAAATGAAACAAAAGAAACTGTAACAGCAAAACAAAGACCTATAGTGATTATAACTTCGAATGCAGAAAAAGAGCTTCCAGATGCTTTTTTAAGAAGATGTATATTTCATTATATAGAATTTCCTGATAGAGATATGATGGAGGAGATAGTAAAAGTACATTTTGATAAAGTTGAAGAACATTTATTGGAACAAGTAATGACTACTTTTTATTGGATTAGAAGTTTAAGAGAGATACAAAAGAAGCCTAGTACATCAGAGTTAATAGACTGGATACAAGCATTGACTTTGAGTGGAATTCCAATTGAAAAAATAGAAAAAGAAGTTCCTTTTGCAGGGATACTGCTTAAAAATAACGAGGATATTGAATCTATGCAAAAACGTTTGTAGTCAATAGGAGCTGAATAATTATGTTTATTAAATTTTTTTATTTATTGAGAGCAAGAGGCCTAGATATATCTTTAAATGAGTGGATGACTCTAATTGAAGCACTAGACAAAGGGCTTTGTCATTCAAATTTTTCGAATTTTTACTATCTTTGTAGGATGATTTTAATAAAAAGTGAAAGTAATTTTGATAAATTTGATGCAGTGTTTTTGGAGTACTTTAAAGGTATAGAACACAAAGAGGAAATTCCAGAAGAGATTATGAACTGGCTTAAAAATCCAAATGTAGATTTAGAAGGATTTGAAAGATTAGAGCAAAATCCCAACATAAACCTTGATGAATTGAGAGCTAAATTAGAGGAACGTATAAAAGAACAAGATTCTCCACATAATGGAGGGAATTACTGGATAGGAACAGGGGGTACTTCTGAATTAGGTCATTCAGGCAAAGGTCAAACTGGTATACGCATAGGCGGAACTTCCACCTATGGAAGAGCTGTTCTCGAAGTTGCAGGAGAAAGAAAGTATAGGGATTTTAGAGATGATGAAGTTTTAAATATGCGTCAATTTCAAGTTGCATTAAAAAGGCTTCGTCAATTTTCTACTAGAATAGATGCTCCAAAAACAGAACTTGATTTAGATAAAACCATTGAAGAGACTTGTAATAATGCAGGATATTTAAAACTGTTTTTCGAAAAACCAAGAAAAAATACAGTGAAGCTTTTGTTGCTTATAGATTCAGGGGGTTCAATGAGAGGATATAGTACTTTATGTAATACATTATTTCAGTCTGTAAGTAAATCAAATCACTTTAAAGATGTAAAAGTATACTATTTTCATAACTGTTTTTATGATAGATTATTTACTACACCAGAATGTTGGTTAAGTAAGTCTATTGATACTGAATGGATATTACAAAACATAGATAAAAACTATAAAGTTATAATCGTGGGTGATGCGTCTATGGCACCTTCTGAGTTACTTCATATTGGTGGTAATTATCGAGGTCCATATAACGATACACCTGGAATAGAGTGGCTTAAAAGATTCAAAAGAAAGTATAGTAAAATTGTGTGGCTAAATCCGGAACTGAGAGATGGGTGGGATTCAATCAGTTATTGGTATCAGACTCAAAGGTTAATACAAAGTGAGTTTAATATGTATCCATTAACTGTAAAAGGATTGGAAAAATCATTGAAAAATTTAATGGTCGCGAAATAATATAAAAAATGATGGTACAAATTATATAAAAAATGTACCATCATTTTTTATATTATAAATTGTATAATTGAAATTTAAAAATTATGTAGTCTAATACATTTTAGACTTACAAAAAACATATACATTAATAATAATTTTAGAAATTGAGGTGATTATAATAAATTATGAATTAATCGTAAAATACAATGGAGATATATTAAGATTAGAGCAAGAATTAGGTGTTTCAGTAGAAATACTTAATGCTTCCTATGCGATAATAACATCAAGTGATGAAGAAGATATAAATAGATTACTGACTTATCCAGAAATAGAGTTTATAGAAAAACCTTTTATATTACAAACTCAAGACATACAAAGTTTTTCAAGCACAGGGATAACAGGTTTTAAAAATAGAACAGGATTAACTGGAAAAGGAACTATAATTGGTATAATTGATTCAGGTATAGATTATACTTTGCCTGTATTTAGAGATAGCGAAGGAAAGTCCAAAATATTATACTATTGGGACCAGTCTATACAAGGAAATCCTCCAGCAGGTTTTAAAGAAGGAACCTTATATAATAATGAAGATATAAATAATGCAATAGCTGGTAATACATATATACCTATCTCAACGACTAGTCTACATGGTACACATGTTGCAGGTATTTGTTCAACCATTGCAAGCGATGCTAGGATAATAGTAGTAAGGGTTGGAAATATACAGACAGATGTTTTTTCAAGAAGTACAGAGTTTATGAGGGCGATTAAATTTATTTTAGATAGGGCATTAGAATTAAGAATGCCTGTTACATTAAATATAAGTTATGGAAGTAATGAAGGCTCACATAGAGGGACTTCTTTATTTGAGCAGTATATAGATGATATGTGTTTATTTTGGAAAAATAATATAGTGGTAGCGGCTGGTAATAATGCAGATAAGGGAGGACATAAAAGGATTAGGCTTCAAAATAATACTACAGAAGAAGTTGAGTTTGTAATTGGAGAAGGAGAGCGTATATTAAATATAAACATATGGCCAGATTTTATTGATGACTTTAGTGTACATTTAGTAAGTCCATCGAATAGCCAGACACAATCAATTTCTCTAACTTCAGGTGAAATAAGAAATACTTTAGGAGATACAAGAATTACTGGTTATTTTTATCCTATAGCACCATATTCTCTTACTAGAAGAGTTACATTGCAATTAAGTTCAAATACACAGATAAATCCTGGTCTATGGAGAATCGTATTTGAACCTATAGATATTGTAACTGGTAATGTAAACATATATCTACCAACTTCTGAGGGATTAAATAGAAACACGAGATTTTTGATTCCTACTCAAGAACTTACTGTTACAGTTCCCGGAACAGCAAGTAGAGTTATAACTGTAGGAAGTTTCAATTCAAGAACAGATATAGTATCTATATTTTCTGGCGAGGGAGATACACAATTGGGTGTATTTAAACCAGATTTATTAGCTCCAGGCGAAGATATAATATCTTTTTTACCAGGAGGTACCAGTGGAGCATTAACTGGAACGAGCATGGCCACTCCTCATGTTACAGGAGTTTGTTCGTTGTTTATGGAATGGGGAATTGTAAATGGAAATGATTTGTTTTTATATTCGCAAAAGTTAAGAGCATTGCTTCTTAGGGGAGCAAGAAGAACAAGTAATCAGTCATATCCAAATAATTCATCGGGATTTGGTTTTTTAAGTTTATCAGACATAGATTTGTATACTTTATCTAGTATAAATCAAGACTTAGAAACAGAAGACATTGGATATAGAAGCACTAATAAGTCGTTTAAAGATGAAGAAAATAATTATAGAGTTATAGAAAATTATAATTCTCAGAGAAACGATGATTTAAAGTTGGAGGATTTTATAAGTGAAAATATGGATAGACAATCAGGAACATTGGCAGGAATAAATGTAATTCATACTCCTGAATTTGAAGATGAGTTAGCCTCATTGGGTATGAGTCAAGAATTTCTTAAGCTAAGTGACTCATTTGGTGTATTATCTATAAACACTACAGACTATAATAGCATACAACGAGTTTTGGAACTTCCATCAGTTATAAGGACAGAATCAACTATAAAGATGACACTGCTTGGAGAGATTAATCAAGGTACTTTTGGTGGTGTAGTTGCAACCGAAGAAATAGGTGTAAATTTTTTTAAAAATAATCCCAATATAACAATAACAGGAAGAGGTACTCTTATAGCGATTGCTGACACAGGAATAGACTATTTACATAAAGACTTTATATATGCAGATGGAACCTCAAAAATAGCTTTTTTATGGGACCAAACAAAGAATGGAACTCCACCTGAAGGTTTTTATATTGGGACAGAATATACACGAGAAGATATTAATAGAGCAATTGCAGAAAATGATGCTAGTCTATCTCAAGATGAAGTTGGGCAAGGGACTATGATAAGTGGCATATGTGCAGGTCTTGGTAATGTAAATAAGGAATATGCAGGAATAGCTGAAGATGCTGAATTAATAATAATAAAAATTGCTAAGATAGAAGGATTTTATAATAGTGCAATGTTATTTGCTGCATCTCAGTATGCATATAAAAAATCTTTAGAACTTGGGAAACCATTAGTAATAAATATATCTTTGGGTAGCAATAGTTTAGTTGGATTGACCAATAGAAGTAATAGTGAAAAAGCATTTTTTACTAGAGGGTTGTGTATAACAGCAGGAGCTGGAAATGAGGGAAATACTCAGACACACACATCTGGAATAATACCAAATGTAGGAAGTTCCGTTGAAGTCGAGTTGGAATTAAATGAAGAAGAAGAAGAATTATCAGTTGAACTTTGGCTGAATAAACCAGATAAGGCAGATGTAATAATAGTGTCTCCCACTGGTGAAGAAAGTAAAAGTGTTGGAATATCAAGTTATAATAGGATAACAGGTTTATTTGATTTAGAAGGAACGGAGTATTCTATAACATATGTATATCCAACTACTTTTTCAGGGCAGCAGTTTACCAATGTTACTCTGAAAAATGCTAAAAGAGGAGTGTGGAAGATTAGATTAGTAGGAGTTTATATTGTAAATGGAATATATAACTTGTATCTTCCAAATAGGGCTCTTTTAAAAAGTGGAACTAGATTTAGAGAGGTTGACCCTTTTTATACAATAAATTATCCAGCTGTTCAAGATGATTTAATAACTGTAGGAGCTTATAATACTATTAATAATAGTTTGTGGCAAAGTTCATCAAGAGGGCCGACTATTGAGGATAGATTAAAGCCAGACTTAGTAGCACCAGGAGTTAATATAATAGCTGCATATCCTGGAAATACATATGCGACTATAACTGGGACAGCAGCAGCTAGTGCACATGCTGCAGGAGCCGCTGCGATGTATTTTCAATATACTTTTGTTGATAGAAGATATCCAAATCAAGCATATGTTCAAAAAATAAAAACTTTTATGCAGGCTGGAGCTAGAAAAAACCAAACTACAGAGTATCCAAATATGAGTACTGGATATGGAACTTTGGATGTTAGAGGTATGTTTGATGTGTTAAGATAGGAGGGATTTATGGAAAAATCTTATTGTATAATTTACCAAGGTGATATAGAAACTGCACTTCAAGAAAACGGAATAAATAAATATATGGTTTTAAATAGTCAGCTTGCAGTAATATATGTACCTATGGATTTTGATGAAACTATTTTAAACAATATATTACAGGTTGCTTGGTGGGAAGAATCTGCTCCAATGAGCAGTTTAATTGAAATAACTAATAATATGAATAATGGAGAAACTATTACAACAGCTACTGAAGCAGAGTATATTTATGAGAATCCATATAATGATATAACAGGAAGAGGGATTTTATTAGCAGTTATAGATTCTGGTATAGATTATTTACACCCTGACTTTATAAATGCGGATGGAACGAGTAAGGTTTTACGATTATGGGATCAGGAAGAAAATACAAATCCACCACCAGAAGGATTTATTTTTGGGAGTGAATTTACAAGAAGTGAATTAAGTTTAGCTATAAGTAGAAATGATGGAAGTTTAAGTCAAGATAATATAGGTACTGGAACTTTGGCTTCTGGTATATTAGTGGGAAATGGAAGAGTAAATTCACAATATAGAGGTATAACTACAGAGTCAGATTTGATAGTGGTTAAATTAAAATCATATACAGATACTTATTATGCTGGAAAGATAAATTATAGTGTTTCAGATTTTTTAGCAGCTATAACATATGTTACTAATATAGCAAAAACAGAAAATAAGCCTATAATAATAAATCTTACTATTGGAGTTAAGTCAGGTGCTGTAGCAACTACTTCCATATTAGATACATTTAATATATTAAGTAGTGCTGGTGTTGTTGTAGTAAGTGGTGCAG
The DNA here is from genome assembly GCF_020662275.1 of Clostridioides sp. ES-S-0006-03. Taxonomy (NCBI): domain Bacteria; kingdom Bacillati; phylum Bacillota; class Clostridia; order Peptostreptococcales; family Peptostreptococcaceae; genus Clostridioides; species Clostridioides sp. ES-S-0006-03. The sequence goes on along the minus strand of NZ_JADGMM010000020.1, from coordinate 7,722 downwards.
GTAATCAAGGTAATACAGATATTCATTATGCTGGAAGATTTAGTAGTTTAAATGAAGTCCAAGATGTAATAATACAAGATGGTGACGATTACGCACTTGATATAACACTCAATACAAATGGTCCAGATAAGATAGGGGCACAAATAATATCTCCTTCAGGTGAGGTTAGTCATGATATAAGATATTCTCCAGACTTTTATGTATATAGAGGAAAGTTTAATCTGGAAAATACTACTTATTCAATGAGATTCATCTATCCATATATTACTTCTGGGAATGAAAGCCTAGAGATAAGACTCAGAGATATAAAACCTGGTGTGTGGACTTTGAGGCTAACTCCAGAACTTATAATAGGGGGAGAGTATGATATATATTTACCAAATAAAAACTTGATAGCACCAGATACAAGATTTTTAGACCCAGACTCAGTGGCTACAATAACTATGTATGCTGCTGGTGATGATGTAATCACAGTTGGTACATTTAATAATAAGACTGATAGTATGTGGATTGGTTCATCAAAAGGGCCAATTAGAGGAAGGGGAATTAAGCCAGATATAGTAGCGCCAGGAGTAGATATAATATCTACATATAAAAATGGAACCTACAATACAGCAACAGGTACAGGAGTTAGTAGTTCAATAGTTTGTGGAGTCTTAGCCTTATTAATGGAATATTTGGAAAAACAAGATAATATCCCAAGGTTATCGTTGTTTACACAAGTTTTAAAAACATATTTAATATTGGGAGCTACGAAGCTCGATATATATACTTATCCAAATGTTTCACAGGGATATGGTATTTTAAATTTAAAAAATACAATTCAACAGATGGCAAATACTTTATAAATAAAAAAATATGTAAATAATGGTATTTTATCTGTTATAAATTTTACTTATGAATTTAATTTGAAAAATTGCTAAAACTATTACAAAATAAATATATAGAGGTGATAGTTTTGGAAAGTAAAAAAGCAAGAGCATTAAAAGGTAATGATAACAAAAGACTTAGAAGTCCGCTTCTAGTTGGAAATGAATCAACAGCAGCTTGGGCAGATGTTGAAAAATTAAAACCTCATAGTAAAGTTTCAATACCTTCACTTAATAGTGTTGAAGAAGCAAAAGATTGGGTTGACAATGGAAGTAAACTGTAAGACTTCTATACTTGATAACAAAAATAAATAATTTATTGTATTTAAGTAAAGTAGTATTAGTTTAAAAAGCTTAAAGTTAAACTTAAGCTAATAAACAGTATACTGCTTTACTTTTTTTATAGGTGTCAGAAGGCAAAATGTAACTTACAAATATTTGAAAGGAAAATATAAATTTTTGTATATAAATATTTATAGATTATATAAGACTAGTAAATATCAATTGTATAAATTTATTGACTAAAAATTTATAAATTGGTATAATTTTGTTAATTAGCGGAAATAATAGAAGATAAATACTGTGAAGAGAAGAGTAGATATAAAATGTAGTTTTAGCGAGTTGAGGATGGTGAAAGCTCAATACAAGTTTTATATTGAAGAACATCTTGGAGTTTCTAATCGAAAGCTTATTTAGCAAGTAGACTTAGACGGAAGGCACCGTTATAGGCTTTAAGCATTGCTTAACTAAGAGGTCATTTATGACAACTAGGGTGGTACCGCGAAAGTAATAGTCTTTCGTCCCTTTATACAGGGATGAAGGGCTTTTTTTATGGAATTATATTTAGAAAAAATTACTAAAAATTAAACTAGGAGGCTTTAAAATGCAAAAGGAATTTATAACAGTAAAAGAATTGTACAGAGATAAAGAACAGTACATAGGAAAAACTGTAAAAGTAGCTGGATGGATAAGAACATCTAGAGTATCTAAAAACTTTGGATTTATAGAATTAAATGATGGAAGTTTCTTTAAAAATATGCAAATAGTATTTGATGAAAAAGTTGAAAATTTTAAAGAGATAGGTAAATTGGCAATAAGTTCATCTATACTTGTAGAAGGTGAGTTGGTATCTACAGAAGGAGCTAAACAACCAGTAGAAATACATGCAAAAAATATAGTTGTAGAAGGTGAATCAGATAGTTCATACCCACTACAAAAGAAAAGACATACACTTGAGTATTTAAGAACAATAGCACATTTAAGACCAAGAAGTAATACTTTTTCAGCTGTGTTTAGAGTAAGATCAATAGCTGCATATGCAATACACAAATTCTTTCAAGAAAGAAACTTTGTATATGCACATTCTCCAATCATAACAGGTAGTGACTGTGAAGGTGCAGGAGAAATGTTTAGAATAACAACTATGGATTTAAATGATATACCAAAAACAGAAGATGGGAAAATAGACTATACACAAGATTTCTTTGGGAAAGAAGCTAATTTGACAGTTAGTGGGCAATTAAATGCCGAAATAATGGCACTTTCTTTTAGAAATGTCTATACTTTTGGACCTACATTTAGAGCTGAAAACTCTTATACAGGAAGACATGCTTCAGAATTTTGGATGATAGAGCCAGAAATAGTTTTTGCAGACCTTGAAGATAATATGGAACTTGCAGAAGATATGATAAAATATGTTATAAACTATGTTTTAGAAAACGCTCCTGAAGAAATGGAATTCTTTAATAGTTTTATAGATAAAGGATTGCTAGAAAGACTAAATAAAATAGTAAACTCTGAATTTGTTAGAATAACATATACTAAAGCAGTAGAGCTATTACTTGAATCAGGACATGAGTTTGAGTATCCAGTAGAATGGGGATGCGATCTTCAAACTGAACATGAAAGATATATAACAGAACAAATATACAATTCTCCAGTATTTGTTACAGATTATCCAAAAGATATAAAAGCTTTCTATATGAGAATGAATGAAGATGGGAAAACTGTTAGAGCAATGGATTTATTAGTTCCTGGTGTTGGAGAGATAGTTGGAGGTTCTCAAAGAGAAGAAAGAGAAGACGTACTATTAGATAGAATTCATGAAATGGGATTAAATGAAGAAGATTACTGGTGGTATTTAGAACTTAGAAAATTTGGTACTGCTACTCACTCTGGATTTGGTCTTGGATTTGAAAGAATAATTATGTATATGACAGGTATGTCTAACATAAGAGACGTTATACCTTTTCCAAGAACTCCTAAAAATGCTGAATTCTAATAATTATAACCTATAATATGATTATATAATTTTTCGATATAATAAAATAGCTTGTGTGCTATCTGATTTAGATACATACAAGTTATTTTTATTGTGTTTACAAATATATGTAGTTTGTTTGTTCATATTTTATTATACAATGTAATTATAAGTTACTTATACTAGGAGGATAAATAATGTGTAGTTTTTGTTTTATTAAATTTAATGTGAATGATGTAAAAATATTTAATCGAATAAAAAATTTATTTTCATATATAGCAGATATAAAAAATGATTGTATACAAATTGAGGATTTAGAATATTATATTTTAGAAAAAGTAGATGAATTTTATAATAAAGAAGAATTAGATTATTTTTGGTGGCCAACAGAAGAAGAAAATAAAATGTTTTGGGAGAACTATAAACTACTGGATGAAGAGAATCGACAGGAATACATAAAGTCTGTTTCATGGGATTTTGAGACTGTGTTTTCTGAAGTTGGACTTGGCGATTATACAATAGAAGGTTGCGAAATGATTGGTGAACAAACTGCTAAACTTTATTTTAACCCTATTGGATATCCTTATGGTGGAAATGAAGTGCTTCAAGAGGCACTAAAAGCTTTTGGAGTGACAATAGTGGGTGTGCTTGGATAACGTTTATTGTGCTATACTATAACTAGTAGAGTAATTTTTTGGAAGTTTAAATATAAATTATATTTAAGCATTATCTTTATGTAAATAGTATAAAAATATGTAAGGTGATTTAAATCTAAAAAATTATTGAATAGTATATTTATTACACAAAAAGTTTTATCATTATCATGAGGGGGAGTAATAATGTTAAAGAAAGGGTTGTTTATAGTTTTAAGTTTGGCACTTATATGTACAGGTTGCAGTTCACAAAATGATTCTAAAGGTAAGCAAGCAAACAAAGATAATTCTCTTATACTATTAAAAAATGATGAGAATAACTCAGGTGATATGACAGATGTATACATAAAGACAGAAGGTAAGGATGAAGAAAAAATAGCATCAGATGTACCTACATATACTAAAAAAGATTATATAAATGGAGAACAATCAATATTAATCCAAGATAAAGAAAATAATTTATATAAGTATAATCTAAAAAAAGAAAAGGAAAAAATAGCATCAGATTTATCTTCTGACGAAATTAATTCATATGAATTTATGCCTTCTTCAAACACTATAGCATATATATCATCAGAAAAATCCTTGTATGTAAAATACGATGGAAAAGATAAAGAAAAAATAGCCAATGATGTTGTATTGTATAGGATGTCTACAGATGGAAAATTCATATATTATATGAATACAGATGAAGAGTTATATCTATATAAAGAAGATGGAAATAAAGAAAAAATATCTACTGATATACAGAGTTTTGATATTGTAAATAATAAAGGTGATGTAATATTTATAAATAATGATGATAATCTATATTTAAAAAGTACAGATAAAAATGATAAGGTCAAAATTAGTTCAGATGTATCAAATTTATGGGGGGTAAAATCTAATGATGAAGAAATTATGTATATAAGTGAGTATAATTATAAGGATTTGAAAGGTGAATTATATTTGTACAAAAATAATGCTAGTGAAAAAATAGCATCGGATGTTAGGTCTTATAAATATAGAGATAGTAAATTTTATTTTATAAATAGTGATGATGAATTATATGAGAAAGAAATAGGTAAAGAGGTGTCTAATAAAATAAAATCAGACATTAATTATGTAAGTTTTATTAAAGATGGAATTGTATTTACAAATTCTGATGGAGATGTATATATTAAGAAAAATAATAAAGAAGAAGAAAAAATAGGCAATGATATGAAAGAAAATTCTAATGTATCTATTATTAATGATGAGAAATTACTTTATATTAAATCAAGTGGTGAGTTATTTTTAGATAAAGACAGGATAGCAAGTGATGTTGTTGGCTATTCATTTAATTCAGAGAATATAGCATATTCCACTAAAAATAAGGAAATACATTTTTATAATTTAAAAACTAAGAAAGACAATATAGAAATAAACAATGTAGGAAAATATTTAGAGATTTATCTTGGAAATAAATTGATTTACTCTAAAAATTTAGAACCAAAAGACTTAAATGGTTTTTGGAAAGCTGATGAATATAATATATTTGAATTTGAGGAGCCAAATAAGATAAAACTTTATAGTAAAAGTGAAGAAGAAAGCAATTATACAGTTAAATATGAAGTAGAAAGTTCAGATAGTAATAGCATAGTATTAAAAGGAAAAGATACTTTATCAAAGGAAAAATTTACTATAACTAAGTTTAATAGTAATGAAATTTCATTACAAGCTAATAATGTAAGTGGTACACTTAATAAAATTTCCAAAGAAGAAGCGGAGAAATTTGTCAAGAGTATAAATAACAAGGAAAATAGTGAAAATACTGATAAAAAGAGTACTAAAAGTGATTCAGGTTCAAGTTCTAATTTGAAAAATAAAGAAGTAAGTTATGATGATGATTATATTATATATGATAGTGATTCTAGAGTATTAACTAAAGATGAACTTGAACTTTATAGTAAAGAGGAGTTAGCATATATAAGAAATGAAATATTTGCAAGATATGGATATGTATTTAAAGAAGAACCTTATAAAAGCTATTTTAGCAATAAGTCATGGTATCAGCCAGATTATAGTATAGGAGCGGATACAGATGTTTTAAATTCTGTAGAGAAACAAAATGTATCATTGATTAAGGAAATGGAAAACTAAGTTATAAGAAATTTTAAAATACATGTCTAAATGTAGTATAAGATAGTCTATAGACATTAAAATTGAAATGTGAATTAATTTTAAACATGAATTAATTATATATAAAATTATTAAATCTATAAGTTAGACTTAAGTATAATTTATAGATTTAATAATTATGAATCTAAAAGCTAATTTATAGGTTTACATAATATTATACAAATATTTTGAACAAAATAAATTTATTATTAAGAAAATATAAATATAAGGATTAATACTTTGTTTCTATACTCCTAATAAAACTCAACACGATTACGACCTTGTTCTTTTGCAATATATAAAGCTTTATCACAATAACTTATAAATTCATTTAAAGTTATTAATTCTTCAACTTTCTTTGTATGAACTCCGATGCTAACAGTCACACATTTTGAAGGAACGTCATCACGTTCAAAATTACAATACTCTATAATCTTACGTAAATATTCGGATTTAAGTTTAGCATTCGCCTCATCACAATTGAAAAGACATATAAAAAATTCTTCACCACCATAACGGATAGCATGTGAATTTTCAGAATTTGTAAAATCTAAAATTACTTTAGCAATATTCTGTAAACAGTAGTCACCCTTTTGATGTCCGTAAGTGTCATTAAACTGTTTAAAATAATCTATATCTATCATCATTCCTGTTATAGGTTCTTGCTTTGTATGGGTCTTTAATTTTTTTTGAAGAACATCTTCTAAATACCTACGATTATTCATTTTAGTTAGGTCATCAGTCATAACCTTAAGATTTAATAAATTGTTCATATGGGAGATTTCTTCATATTGTTGATGGATTAGCATTTTATCATAATAAGTAAATACACGACTTCTATATAACATTGTAGAAATAAAAATAGCAAGTGATGTTATAAAAAATGTGTTTACAATATTACTGAACTCATTACCTGATACAGTTTGAATTCCTGGTAAGAGTAGATTAAGAAATAAAAAACATCCTCCAAAAACTATTATTGATTGACCTAATTTTAATACTGAAAAAGCAGCAGCTGTTAACATTATATAACTGAATACACTCAAATCATTTCCGCCTAACTGGTCAAGCAAAGTAATTACACAACCCCATAAGCAGAAAAATGTTACATAAATCACCCACAAGTTTATATAATAAGTACAATGTTCCTTTTTTTTATTCCAAAGATAAGAAAAAACAAGCATAAAAATTAAAGAGATACAAAATAGTATTATATACATACAAAAATACCATTGACGTCTTGGGGTGGCAAAAGGACCACCATCTCTAGCTGATATTGATATCATCATAATTAGTTGAGATATTATTATTATGATACAAATAATTTTGCCTGTATGATAAAGATAATTGCAAAGTTCTCGTTCAACATTTTCTTTGTATTTTTTATCTAGAGGGAATCCAAAGAATTTTTTTAAATTTTCTAAGTTCATATAAGCCTCCATTAAAAATAAAACATAAAAATAAGTATTCCTCTTCTTTTCTTAGATACTCGGAATACTTTGTTTATAACTTAATTATAGCAAAATATGTTATATGTAACAATCTAAATTTGTAATAGATAGTATTTATTAGTTAAGATTAAATAAAATTTTGTATTAGTATTTTATTATAATTAAGATTAGTAAGTTATTTATTTTAGAATATTAGACAATTATAATGAAATACTAATACAAGACAAATAAAATAGATAAATATATCCAATTAAGGTATAATTAAGTTGAATTAGTTAGATTTATAATTAATATATTATATGGATTAGAGTTGTTATAAAACTAAAAGCATTGAAATTACAACGATATAA
>NZ_JADGMM010000019.1:0-59647 GCF_020662275.1 Clostridioides sp. ES-S-0006-03 | reverse complement strand
GTATGTCATATAGATTTAGTTTATTTTTTCTAGCTCTTTGATAATATTCAATATCTATGAATATCTTTTTAGTATCTAAAACTTTATTTGCAATATTATTAGAAACAGATAAAAGTTGCACAAAAAAACAAGCCTCCTCAAAGCCTTGTATATTATCCTCATTAATAAAAATATCTGTATCTCTAAACTCATTTTCTATTCTTTCATTAACTGCTATTATAATATCTCTGTTTGTAAGCAACCAATCACCTACCAATCAAATAAATTTGCTTTTGCGCTTGTCATATTTTCTTTTGTTTTTTCAATTCCCTTTTCAACCATAAAAGAACCAGGGACAATGCCACCATTTTTAGTTGAATGGCCATCATTTACTAAAGTAGCATATTCAACCTTATCTTCAACAATATAAGTATCATATTCAGGCTGATTTTCTCCCCATCCATTTTTTAACTTTTCAGTTCTCACAGGTGTTTCATCTCTTATATTTTCTGCTAGTTCTTGCCCAGTTTCTTTTGTAAACTTCTTGATTTTTCTATTAAAATTTGATGCATTTAACTTTAAATCTAAGGCTAATGCTTCAAAAACTCCTAAATTATCTATTCCCATTATATTCTCTCCGCTTCTGTAATAGTTATTTCCATATGGCTTGGATATATATTTGCCTTAGAAACCTTAAATATAGCTTCTTCTCCATGACTATAAGTTGCATTTATAGTGTCGCCTGTTTTTATATCTACTTCTGGTCTACAAAATAACTTTCTATTTATGACTATAACTCCAATATCGCCACTTACAATGGCTTCTTCTTTTCTTGAAATTGCACATGGGATATTCTCAGCTATAATAATATTACTAAAATCATTAGAACATGTTTCTTGATTCCAACCTTTTGACTTTCTGATGATAGTTATTTTATCAAGATAGGTCATTTCTAATATATCTGCCTCTGTCACTTAATCACCCCTTAGTACATATTAACAACACAAAATGGACTTAGAAATTTTTTATCAGCATCAGTTAAAAAAGATGATGAACTTATGCTATTTTCAGCAGTTTGCAATGTTAAAGTATTATATTCTATTTTTGTATCACCTCTAGTTATAGCTTTTAAGTTTTTTTCTAGATTATCAAGTCCACTGTTTTTCTTAAGTTCCTCAAATCTTGAAGATAATATTGATATTACTTTTTCTTCCACAAACCCTTCTAGTGCTATACTTAATTCCTGTCTAGAACAATATTCTAAAACCATTTCACTTATTTTATTTATATAAAGGATTATTAATTTATCATATCTATCATTTTCTATTCCTAAAATTAACTTAATACTATCAAGCATTGTACTCATCTAGTAATTGGATTAATTCTTCTTTAGTTTTAGTTGAATATCCCTTTATATTTTTACCTTTAGCAATTTCCATAAGTTCTGGTTTAGATAGATTAAACAAATCATTAGAGATTGATTTAACTTTTTCGATTTTTTCCTCTTTTTTATCAATATTCTCTTTAGTCACTTCTTCTAAATATATTTTAAATCCCTTTGATGCTAAATTATTACTTTCATATTCATTATTAGCAAGTCTAATAACGTTATCTTTTTTTAATACAAACATTTATTTCACCTCTACTCTTGAGTAGCCTTTGCTTGTTTTACACATGCTCTACAAAGTTTTATTGGTTCATCTAATAGCCATAAATCATGATACTTTCTATAATCTATTTTATAGGCATCAGCTGATTGATTTTGATCTGGAGTGAATATTCTTGGTTTATCTGTCTTAGATATTGCAATTGGAGCAGATGATGGAGTTATTAAACAGTTTATATCTAGTGCTTTTGGCCCTTCCTTAAAACCTCCTGCTGTCTGACCAGATGTTTTCCCATCCATGAATATATATTCTGTTTTCATTCTTTTTGATGGAACTTTTATTATAGGTACATTATCTATAGATTTTACAATTCTTTTTATATCTCCATCACCAAATTCAATATCATCAAGTTGAGTAGACTGTTCTAAGATACTTGCCACTACACTAGACATACTAATAATAAGAGGTATATCACCAGTTGAATCTTGAATTGATGCTATTTGATATTTTAATTCACTTAAGACTGTTGCAGCAGATGCTTCATAAGAATATTTTACACGCTCATCAACCTTAGAAACTTCTGAAAATATCTTTGAGTATCTATATGCATCTATTTCTGGTATAACATGTTGCTTTTGAAATAATCCCATTACAGAAGAGGCATTTACAACAAAGTTTGTTTCATTTACATCCATTGAATCAAGCATAAACTCTCTACTTCTATCCATTTCCATTCTTCTAGTTTCATACTCAAGTGTTATTGCTCCTGGAGCATATCCTTTAGATCTATCATAATCTCCTAAACCATCCATAGATACCTTAGGAATCTTTACTTCTCTACCTCCATCATATATAACTTGACCAGAGTTTTTCTCCATCCATCCAGTAGTTGAACCTACCACTATTTGTGAATCTAATTCTTGTTGAAAAAGCGTTACATATTGTAATACATTAGCCATTTATAAAATCCTCCTCTTTTTTAGAAACTATTTAAACCTTGTTTTATCTGCTTTCTAACCTCTGATAGTTCATTATCGCCTTCTTTTCCAGGTGGTGTATATGAACCATCTTTAATCCTTTCATCTACTCTAGGCTGGATATATTGCTTCATTGAGTTTTCAAAGATATCTATATTTGCATTTGTTTTTTCATCATCATCAGATAGTAGATATTCAATTAAGTTTGTAGGTATTTTCTTTTCAACTAAAATATCCTTATATTTAGAAATCATTTCTGTGTGTCTTTTTTCTTTTTCTAATCTATCCAATTTTTCATTTAGTTCCCTTATAGCCTTTTGTTCCTCTGTTTCATTTGTAGAAGTCCTTTTTAGAACTTCAGCATTTATAAGTGTTTGCATATCATTTTTCTTGAAACGCTCTAACTTTTCACTATAATATTTACTGTTTTCTTTATCCATAAAAGACTTAAAGTTTGAATCACTTAAAATTAAGGATTTAAATTCATCTATCGTAGGTATTTTAAGTTCTTTTGACTTAAACAAGTCTAAATTCTCTAATAAAGAATCTATCTCTGATTCGTCTTCTATATTTTGTAATAGCTCTATCATTTCTCTTTTTTGCATATTTTTCTCCTTTTTATAAATTTAAACATAACAAATACACATATCAAATCAATATGTGTTAAAGAATAGGTATATATTCACATCTACAATAACAATGTTGTGGTAATGAAGGTCTTGATTCATTTACATAAAAAGTTAGACCATTATACATACTACAATCATTACATGTTCTAGAATCTAAATCAGCACAGTACATTACTTTTATAATACCTTGGGTTTTAAAGAAGTACTCATTCACTTCATTTTGGCATCTAGATACTTCAGATTCTACTAACCTTCTTGTTTGACTTGCTCCAGTTGAATATTTATCTCTTATTATTTTCTCTATTTTATTTACAGAAGTTTTTCCATTTAAAAAATTCTTTATTTCTTTTTTAAGAGATTCTTCTATACCTTTTTTATTATTCCAAAGCCTGTCACTCCAATGTTTTCCATCAACCTTATTATTCACTATCTTATTTATAACTTTATTGTTCATATCTTCTATCTTCAGTATTACTCCCAATAAAATTATCAAATTTGAATATTTATTCTTAGATGAATCAGATAAAATAGTTTCTATATCCTTGACTTCTTCATCATAATTGTTAGAATACTCATTTATAATTTTATTAAGTTTTGACCTTAGATTTTTCTTATCTTTATTATTAATATTTAAATATTCATTGATAATATCATGTGTTAGCAATATCTTTGCTATTTCTAGTAGAAGTTTATCTCTGTTTTCTCTTTGATACTTATAAAATGGTTTTGTCCTATTTTCAGCAGATTTATATATATCTTCAGTCAATTTAGTTATAATCTTTTGATTCATCTAATAATATCTCTCCCTCTGAAACTATTTCCTGTTCTTTTTTAGACTTTTCCATTTCTGCGTGAGGATTATCAATAAAACTTAGTTGAGATAATCCGGTTTCAGTAGATAATTTATCTCCAAGTTGACTTAATATATTTGCTACAACTAAATCATCACGTGGTATCTTAGGGGTAAATTTAGCCTTAATATCTTTATAATCATAGTCAAAACCATATTTCTTATTAAGCCAAATACATAATAGTTTATGTCTATTAGATAAAGTATCTGCAATACTATCATTATTTTGACTACAAATCCATTCAGTACTTATTAATCTTGCTATAACTGCTAGGCTTGATGTATTACTTTGCATTTTCTCATTGTGATTTATATGAGATGTAATTTCATACATATTTTCTTTTATTGAAGATAGTGTATTTTGAACAAATGTATCATTCATGTCTTTAATAAGCCACTCTATTTTTCCATCTCCATTAACTTGAAGTATTCCAAGTTCTTTCATCCTTGGCAAATCTTCTTCTTTAATATTACATCCAGAGAAGGTTAAATAAGCATTTCTAAAATCACTAATTTCATTACTTATATCACTTAAATTAGTTTCATAAGCATCTTGTAACCCTTTTATATCATTAAATATTGTATTTTTTCCTAGTTCTTCACTTCTTTTGCAAATTGATATTGGCACATTGCCATCAAATATATTATTTACTGTAGGGCTTTCAACTTCTTTGAAATTTGAATCAAAATGATATATGTATTCTTTATCATATATATCTATATAAATATCATCTTTAAAATCTTTTTTAAATTCTCTAAAAAAATAGATAATCTCTCCATCTTCATTTTCATAATGACAGCCATCTGTTGGTTTTATTATTCTTACTTTCATTTCATTGTTTTTTACATAGTAAAGTTCATAACAAAATCCAAATAATAGTGTATATCTCAATAAATCTGAATCATGCTTTTTACTCCAATGGCAAGTATAGTATTCTAAATCATTTATAATCTTCTCATCACCCAATCTGCTTGTATAGGTAATTTTATTTGCAAGAGAATAAGCGACTTCTTCATTAATAAACTTTTTTAAGAAATTAGTGTTTATCTTATTATTAGACCTCTTGGTAACCATTTTATAGTTACTAATAGCATCTGTTTCACATTTATAATACTTATACATAGTGTTGTATTCTTGCTTTTTTAAACTCCAGTCATCATATATCTCTCTTAATAAATTTAAATCTATTTTCACTTAATGCATCACCTCCATACAATCAAAGACCTAAATTTCTTCTATCTAATAGTGTAATACTTTCATTTACTTTAATATTAAAAATCCTATTTATAAATTCTGCTGATATATCTGGTGCATCATCATGTAGAGAGTACTTTTGTCCTGTAAAATCAAGGATTTGCTGTATAAATTCCTTATCTTCTTCTGCAAAAATCATTTGACCTTTATTTAAAACAGGTATTAAAGTAGAGATTTTATCATCTTTGTTTTTCTTTTGGTGCTCATTAATGATTTCTATATCTCTGTAGTAAAGAATATCATCATTTTTTATTTTAAGTTCTAATTGATTAGCATCTGCACCATTAAATGTATTTTTTTCTATATAAACATGTGTTATATCTGGATACACTTTTAATAAATAAATCATATGGTCTATATATTTATCAAAATCAGTTCTAGCATTTATTTTAGCTAGTTCTGCTAATCTCCCATATAGTAAACCATTATCTGACTCACTCCCAACAAGAAAAGCACTATAGTCATGTTTAGACCCACCAGCAGATGCTGGATCACATAATAGCATTGTCTTTTTGAAGTTATGTGTTTCAATACATTCCCTAGATTCAGTTCTTACTGTTTTAAACCATTTTTCACCTATCGAATTTACATCATTTTGTACTTCCTGTTTAAAAGAGGTTGGGTTTTCATAATAACTTAAAGCCATATCTAAACAATCCCAAAAACTTGGCCACAATATAGGAAATTTCATTTCTTTTTCATTATCCCAGTAAAACTCTTTAGCATCTTCAAGATGATTTGTATTTTTGAAATCAAATAACAACTCTTTGAAATTAAGCCATAAACCAGAATTAAATAATTCATCTACATTATCGACTAAAACTCCTTTTTCACATTTAAACTTCCATGTTGGTAAATTCTTTAGCCTACTATAGAAACATTCTTTATGTTGCAAAGTTCCTAATGCTATAAAAGTTGTTCCTCTTTTTATAGTTTTACCATTTCTTATAACTGGTTTTTGTGCAGCATATTTTACGTCATCAGAAAATCTTTTAAACTTTTTTTCTCTAGCATCTTCTGTTCTAACATTTTCCTCTGACTGATAGTCATCAAGTATGATAAGATCAGGACGATTATTATTGTATTTTCTTCCTCTCATTGGTGATGAAGATGATATTGCTTCAATAAAGGTTTTATTAGTTAATTCTAATTGAGTACTATTACAAATGTATTTTCTATCATTGTCATTTAAAAGTACTCCAAATGCTTTTTTGATATACTCATTTTCAAGTAAAGCATTCTTTATATCTTTTACAAATTTTTCTGCTGTAGAACCTATATCTGAACAAATTAATGTGTACATTTTATGTTTATAACAGTGTGACCATACAGTTGTTGCCAAATCTCCAAATGCACTTTTACCTGTACCTCTTGGATAAATTCTTCCTAATTGTTGTGACCCATCTCCAATTATAGATTCTTGTATGTCTTCCCATAACTCATGATGAACTTTAGCTATAGGTGCAGCAGCATTATCTTCTTTTGGCAGATAGGTATCTTGCATAAAGTACATACAGAAAAATTCTAAATTTATTTTCCCAAGTTGATAAGCAAGGCCATTAACACCAAAAAGATTATTTGCATTAGACTTTATAAGTACATTTGCTTCATTTTCAGCATCTTTTATTGCTGCTCCATTTCTTATAAAAGTCTTTGCTAGATAACTAAATATAAGTTGTATATTTCTTTCTAAATTATCCACTCGTATTTACATCCTTTTATCTCTTCTATTTTCTTGTTAGGTTCAGCTAATAATATAATTAATAAAATGAACAATATAATTTTCTCTATAATAAAATCACCTTCTTCAAGATGTATCTCTGGTTTTTAAATTTTGCTAGAAAATTTCCAGAACTCATTTTCTATAAAAAATACTTTTTTTGAAATAGAAGGATACCCCCTATACTTAAAAACAGTTATTTATAATTATTTCAGACATAATTAAAGGGCATAATTCTATGAATTTGCCCCACTAAAATTAACTTAGCATATATATTGCTCTTTTTAGTTACTCTCATGGCTCTTTATTAATCTATCTAATGTTGGTCTACTTACTCCCAATTCTTTAGCCAATTGAGTCTTATTAAGTTCTCTAGCCTTATATCTATCATAATAACTACCAAAGTTCTCTATCTTAACTTCTTTACGTCCTTTGTATTTACCCTGTTCTTTAGCTATAGCAATACCTTCTCTTTGTCTTTCTAGCATGTTTGTTCTCTCAAATTCATATATTGCACCAAGCATTGTAAGCATAAGTTTTCCTGTAGGTGTACTTGTATCTAAATTTTCTTTATCACTAATTAACTTTACATGTTTCTTTTCTAAGAGCTCAACTATTTCTAATAGGTCTTTAGTACTTCTAGCAAGTCTACTAAAATCATGTACAATTATTGCATCTCCTTCTCTTACAAAATCTAACATTGCATTTAGTTGTGATCTTTTAGTATCTTTGGCACTTATTTTCTCCTGATATATTTTTTCTACATTATGCTTTTTCATTGTAACTAATTGTCTATCTTCATTTTGTTCTGCTGTTGAAACTCTCATATAACCTACTACCATCTTTGACCCCTCCACCTATGTTTACTCTATAAATAATATTATAGCATAAATGTAAAATTAGAGTCAAAGACTTATCGTGCTTTTTGTAAATTAATTAAGATTTTGATTTTATTTTTACACCAAAATACATATATTACAATGTAAATTTATACCATGCTTTATTTTTACAATAAATATTTGTAAAATGGTAGTTTTTTAATCAAAATAATGCTTATTAAGAATTATTTTTTTGTTCTTATTCTTATCTTAGCTATGGCTGCTTCTATTTCTGTTTCACCAGTTTCCATACCATTACCATTATCTTCTTGTATAACTGTATTTGTAGGATTACCATAAATACGATTTATAAGATATTGATTGGCTGCTAACATTACTCTCTTATCACTATTATCTTTGGCCAATGCCTTAATATTATTAACATAGGATTCTATATCTTTTAATATTATTGAGTTCCCCTGGCTTGCCAGCTCTTGCTTACGCCTGTCCATTTCTTTCCTAACATGTTCTCTATTCATCCAGTTATAAACAGTTTGTCTACTGATACCAATTAAGTTAGCAGCATCTGTCACGTTAAAGCCTGAAATCAAGAGAGATACTAACTTTGATTCTTCTTGATTTAATTCTTCTAATCTTCTATATCCTGTATTAACTATATCAACATCTTTTTCACTCAAGAAATCACTCCTTTACTTAAATATCTATTACATATACATTTGTTTTAACCTCTCTAAAAATGACCTTCAATATACATTTTCAGACTTCTTAATAAATCTATTCTATTCTTTGGAAATTCTATTATTAAAGGCCTTTACACTTTTGTAATGTCCTATTGCTGAAAAACGTAACATATGAAATTTAGATCTAATTTACAACAATTCTAATCTCTTTTTCTTTTCTTTAATTTATTAGTAAATTTAGTTATTGCTTTTACTTCTTCTTCTTTATCTATTCCAATATATCGTCTTGTTACTTCTATAGTCTTATGGCCTAATATCTTTCTTATAAGTTCTAAAGCATAAGTCTTATTTTCTTCCTCATCATAAATATGTCTTGCAAATGTCTTTCTTAAAGAGTGTGTTGCAACATTTTCTTTAATCCCTACCTTTTCTGCTGCTCCTTTTATTATTCTTCCTGCTTGCCTTGTTTGAATAGGTCTATTAAACTTTTTTCTCTTACCGCTTTTAAATAAGAACTCCTCTCCAGGTTTATCTTGAGTATAGTTTTCTATAGCCCCCTTTATTACATCAGATAAGAAAACTTCTCTATCATAGTCTCTTTTTTCCTCTATAACTCTAATCCAATCCTTAGATACTCTTATCTTCTTCCCTTTTTTATCTAATTTTACATCTGTTACATCTGCGACTTTAAGTGCTAATATATCCCCTATTCTAAGTCCAGTACACATTCCAAATAGAGCTAACAAGTAATTTCTTTCATTCCATTCCTCTAAAAAATTTAAAAGTCTAAATACATCTTCAATATCTTTTATAGGATTAACTTTTTGTCCTTTATGTGCTTCCATTCATTAAAAACACTCCTTATTCCCATAGTAATTTTTTCTTTGTCTCTCTTGAACTAACATTTTTAAATCTTCATCTACATTAGCAAAAGAATCTGTAATTATAGAGGTTATATCATTTGTAGTGTATCTTCTCTCTTTTGAATAAGTACTGGTCTTTATTCTAAATCCTAAGTCATTTACAGTTCTAGTTACTTTCACCACATTTTCTAACTGCAAATATAACTTAAACGTAACTAATTCAACATGATCAGATTCATCAATTATACTTTCTTCTAAAACTTTTAAATACAAATCTAACTTATCAATCTTGGAATGATAGTTACTTTTAACCTTCTTTTTTAGTTTCAGGAGTTTTTCTTGTTTTTTCTTTATAAAGTCTAAAGAACATTCCCTTCCATACATACCTGGAGTTTCTCTCATTACATTGTCATAATACTTTAGATTATATGGTATATATGCAGCACTTAAAATTTCCTCTGTTATATCTCGTTTAATTTCAAACACCTCTTTTAAAAATACTTGTTTTATTGCATAAAAAAATACCATCTATTTAGATAGCATTAAATTATATCTATTAATTCTTTAATTTTCCTATATATCTCTTTATAGTTCATATCTTTGTCTATTAACTTAGGTAACTTCATAGAAATAACTCTTTCGAGTGCTTGTATATCAAACAATTCACTTTGATTTAACTCATCTCTTTTTACATCTTTTGGTATTCCTAGTTTTTTTCTTACAAGTTCAGTGAAATGTTTATAATACATTTGAGGCTTATTACTCCCTTGACTAAGAGCATAATAAACAAACTCTTGTATTTCATCTGTGAAGTCTTTTCTTACTTTTTTGCCTTCTGTTCTTATGTTTATCCATTCTTGGTCTTTTTCTGTAGCAATATAATAACCATGTATTCTAATTTGTTTAAGTACTTTAGAAACCCACTTTGTAAATAGTTTTGCTTCTGGTTTATTACTTCTAAATGACATATTATATACTGCTTCTTCTGTAATGAATATGGTACCAAAGTTTGGCAATTTACTTTTTAAAATTTCTAGTGTCGGAATCTCCGACAGTAGACTCATTAAATTTCTTTTTATATTCTCTATCTATATTTCTTAAAGTATCACGAATATTTACTATGCCTAATTCTTCTCCTACATCATTTGCATTAAACCAAACCTCACTACCATCCTTTGACCATATCATTCTTATATTTTTCTCTTGCAAAACTTTCAACATACTACGCCCTCCTAGTCTAATGATTGAATTTTTATATAAAAAAAGACCTAGAATATAAATTCCAAGCCATTTTTTATTAAATATATTTTTTCATAATACAATATTATCATGATTAAAAGACATAAATCGTACACAAATCGGTCACAAATCGTACATAAATCGTCTATAAAAAAGACATTATTTACATTTAAATTTATATAACTAAATTAAGAGCATACTTTACAATATGCTCTTAGGAAAGATATTTCTTGTTTATAGATTATAATATTTCTCTAGTATCTTTATTTTTATAATTTCAAAAATAAAAATTAGAATCACAGTTATTATCATATTTCTTGTACTATTTTCTATAATGTTATAACTAAACAATGCAAAAACAATGATTAATAAAATTACGTTTATAGCGCCAGAAATCAAGAATGCTTTTTTCTTATTATTCATATATTTCCTCCTAGTTATTTGCTAGTTTTATACCATCTCCTACTCTTTCAGTATATACAACTTTTTTAAAGTTAGATGAACTATAAAAATATGTAACATATTCATATCTGTATGGAACAGGAACATTAGCATGACTGTTTCTAATGTCAGTTATTTGTCTTCTATAATATGTTTTTGTATATACGCCTCCATATTTAGTAATATCATATACTTTTTCTCTATAAATACTCTCAGCTAAACCTAATAAAAAAGATGACCCTCCAGAAAGATAACCTAATCCCCATTGAATAGTTTGGATAATTCTTTCTCTTGTATAAGGAGAACTTAGTTTACGTGATTTTTGACCTATATATTTAACATTTTTCCAACTACCAGGCGTAACTTTTGTTGAAACATAAGTGTTATTACCTTTTTTATCTACAATCATTTCATTTTCATTACTATCAATAATAGTAAATTCGTTTTCATCAACAAGTTCTTGTTTGTATTCATTATCTTCAAAAGTAGATGCATAAACCAAATTGTATCCACTAGATAAAACAAAGATTCCTGCCATTAAAAAACTTATTATTTTTTTCTTTAACATAATATTTTACCACCTTTACTTAAATATTTATTCTACAAACAATTGCATATAACCTGTTAGTTATATTAAAAATACTCTTTTGCTTAACTTCACAGTCAAACTCTGTCCGATTTCATAATATTTTTATTTAGTATCATAATTTAATCCTCCTTTAGAAGTCTATTTATATATACAACGCATAATAAAATGAATTTTGGACAAAATAAAAATCTTTTTTATTTTAAGAGTAAAAAATAAAACCCTCTAAGAAAACTCATTCTTAGAGGGTTTATTATTATATATCCATGTACATTTTCTATTTTTATATACTATCAATTTAACTTATTTCAAGCATTTTTAAGTACTTCTCATTAACTTTATATACGTCCTTTTCTCTTGATAAAAGTTCTATTTCTTCAAGATTATTAAGCACTTCCATCAACTGGTCAACTAATTCAATTTCCTTTATTCCAGCCTTTAAGTATCTACTTTTATTCTTTTTAATATAGTTTTCCAATGTCATAGAATAGTTATCTTTACTACAGATATATTTTAATATATGTTCTTCTGTTGCTGATAGAGTAATATCATTTTCAAATAACTCTTCTTTCAATACACTCTCTAAAGACTTTCTATCATGCATGTCTCTCATTTCATTTATAGACTGTATTATGGACTTTAACATGAACTCTATAAATACAGTTAAATTATATCCCTTATTCTCTACATCTAGTATAGCCTTATAATACTTAGTTCTGTTTTTAGATATCATATATGATATTGAAAACTCCTTGAAAGTATCATATCCTTTATCAATTAAATATAGATAAGATAAGGCTCTTGATGTTCTTCCATTACCATCACTAAAAGGATGAACATATACAAAATAGAAATGAATTATTGCACTCTTTACTAAATCATTTACCTTACTATTTTCCATAAAAGTTATTAATTCATCCATAAAATTATATATTTCCAAAGGATCCAGTCCTGTATGTATAATTTCACCTTTTGAATCACATACATATACTTTTTCAGTTCTATACTCATATTCTTCTGAATCCAAGCAGTTTTCACCCAATATATGATGTAAGTCATATATAAATTTGTGACTATATAACTTATCTAAATTATCTAATCCATATTCTAAGGCTCTATGATTATTGTAAATCATGTACTCACTTTTATTACTTGGTTTCATCTTTCCTCTAATTATAGATTTTGCAATCTTTCTAGTTGAAAAGGCACCTTCAATTACACTAGAATAATAAGACTCTAAGGCTAAATCATTTTTATCTTCTATTATTTTAAATATCTTGCTTGATGTTAATCTATCTATTTCATCTATTGAATTTAATATGTTATAAGTTTCATGATAGTATAGTTCTTTATCATCAAAACTCTTTAAGGAAAGTATAATCTTATTTCCAGTAGAGTATTTATTTTTGTATTCTTCTATTGTCAGTTTAATCACCACCTTAGTTTATCTTTATCTATTAATATTAACAAAAAGTATTAGTTTTTACACCATTTTTGATTGTTTATTTTATAAGTTATAGTTTTATTTCTGTTAATTGCAATCAAGTCCTACTTAATATATAAAATTTTTAAAGATTATATAAAAGTGTCTAAAAATCAATTCATTCTTCGTTATAATTATATATACATTGCCATAAAGGAGGATTAATATGCTAAATAAGAAAAACATAAGTTTAATTATATTGGTAATAGTTTTAAGTTTATTCACTGCTATATTTGTTTTCAATAATAGAAATACAAATGATAAATTAAAAGAAGTTACTAAAAATAATGAAGAAATAGTGCCTAAAAACTTAGAAGATTTAAGTATAGAACAATTAATAGAGATTAGAGACAAGGCCATTGATAAAAATTTAGAAGGTCTTAGAGAATTTGGAGAAGATTCAGTAAAACAGCGTAAAGATTCAATTTTAAATTTTGAATTTGGATTAGTTGCTTTTGTTAACAAGAATTATAGTAACTTAACAGAAAAAGAGAAATTAATAAGACAAATTAATATTGTTAACTATGAAAACTCTATAAATGATATAATGGATCCTTCAGGTTCATTCTTTGAATTAGCAAATCAAAGTTATGAAGTTAATGAATTCATATTAAAGAACGGGAAAAATTATAAAGAATGGTCATATGAAGGTCTAGATTTTCTAATTGATCATTTAGAAGAATTGTGCAAATTTGTTGATTTTGATGTAAAAGATGTAATAGATATTATTGATCCTACAATAAAAACAGATCTTTCAGAGGAACAAAAGAAATCCTTGAACGATAAATTAAAGAAAATGTCTTCAAGTAATACTTTAAGTGAAGAAATTAAAAAGGAGATAAAAAACTGGGAAAACAATTTGAATAGTTTAAATATGAATAAAAATAATTCTAATTAATTTACTCGACTTTGATTCCAATCTCTTTTATACTCTAGTACATATAAGATGTATTTCTTTACTTCTTCTAGTAATCTTAAGACTATTTACACAATATAGTCACTATAAATAGCTTCTTCCATTTAATTTATAAACATTAAAATGCTCAAGATTTACAAAAGTATCTTATTTACATAAATCTTGAGCATTTTTCTTATCCTTCAACTGATATAAAATAATAACTAGCAATAATAAATTTTTATATTATTTTTAATTATCTATATTATAAATTTTATTTTTACTAATTATAAATAATGTATTTCAAAGTAATCCTTTTATCTTATCTATAATCTCTATTCTCATCTGTTTACACTTACTTGTTGAAAATCCAATCATTCTAGCGACATATTCCCAAGATGTCCTATTATTTGAAAAATACTTATATTGGACTATTTTCTTTTCTTCTTCACTTAATATCTTCATTGCATTATCTATTTTTTCAACTAATAATTCCTTATGTCTTTTCTCTTTTTCTTTTAATAGTACTTTCCTTTCTTTCTCTTCAACTTCTATCTCAACTACACTTTTAGTGTTATATGTTCTACTTGATTTCTCTTTAATTTCAATACTACTGCATCCTCTATAGTCATTTTTTATTATTTCTATATCGATACCTATTTTCTCTATTTCTGCTTTTGCTTTTTTATAACTATATAATTTGCCCTCTGTACTACTGAACAAAGTATCTTTTTTATTGGCCAATGTTACTTCACACTCCCATTTATGTTATAATGATTTTGTGATGACAGTTTTAGAGTTTTGACAAACGGGAGCGTGAAGTAATGCTCCTTTTTCTTTTTTGAATTTTACTTATTACCAAAGCCTATTTTCTTAAAAAAATCTTCAATTTTACTTTCATTTTTTTCTATATCCTTTAGCATTTTTTCTTCTTCTCTTTTCTTGATAATAATTATTTCTTTACTATCTTTACATACATTTATAGTTTCTTTATGTATTTCTTCTTGCATAATTTTTCTATATACATCAATTCCACTACTTCCAACATTTAGATTAATTAACTCATCTATTGTACTTTCCATGCTTTCCTTCAAATTCTTTATATTTTCACTATGTTAAATAAGGCTTTTCATATTTTCTTTCATCTTAAATTCCTCCTTTAATTTTTCTTACATTTAAAGTCTTGATACATACAACCACAGTCTTTACATTGCCAAACTATTCCAATTGATGTTTCAATCTTAAATACATTGCCATTACAAATTGGACACTCATTTTCCCTACCACCAATTATCTTCAACTTTTTCAAAGACCTCTCTCCTAAACTGTTTTTCTAGTTATTCTAATGATTCTATTATCAGTTACTATTCTAGTTGAAATCTCAATATCATAATTCTCTTTCAAGTCTAAAAGGTGCTCATAAAAATGTTCTGCATTTTCCATAGTTGAAAATGCTATTTCACACTGTTTACCCCTAACCTTAGTACCTTTCGTTCTGAATTTTACTATGTATTCCTTTTCTCTATTAACCATTTTTCAATTCTCCTCTTTAAGATATATATTCTTCTCTTTTTTCCATTTCTTTTACAACTTCTGTTGCTTTTAATAATGATTCATATCTACTCATTGACTTAGATTCAGATTTTATTTCTGATGCTATTTTATTAATGAATTCTGTTTTTTCTAATATGTTCATATGTGATATTTTCTTCATGAACTATACCCCTTTTTTATATATCTTTTTTTAATTGCTCATATATCTTTTGACATTCATTCTCTATCTTTTTAGTATTTTCTACTGTCTTAGTTGCGTCATTAAAAACTCTATTTATTCTGACTGCAATATTTAATGATGAATTAGCACTTTTATATAAACTATTTTTAAAACTATTAATTTCTTTTACATCTTGCTCTATTAATTTAATACTTTTTCTTAGTCTGATATTGTTTCTAATACTGAAAACTGCATCAAAACATAATATCAAAATTACAATGTTAAATATCATGTACTCTCCTTCCTTAATGCATTTTTTAATTCCAAAATGGTGCTTCTTCTCCATTTAGCTCAAAAATTATAGCATTAACTATCCTAAACTTTTTTAGTTCATTTTTTCTTTCAAGGTACTTTATCCACTCGTAGAACTTACCTCTATACTCAAGTGTGTATACATAATTCGGAAAATTATCATATTTGTCTAGCAAACTATCAAACTTTGCTAGTGCTTGTGTGATACTAATTCTGTTCATTTTTCTCACCTTCTTTTTGCATTTTAAGCAATTCTTTTTTTAACTGAACAACCTCATTTTTCATGACATTAATCAAAATCTCAATTTCTTCATCCAGCCACTGTTTCATATATTTATTTACAAATGTAACATCTATTTTGTTTCCGTTTTTTCTTATAATTTTTACTTTTATTTCTTTACAGTTTTTTATTTCTCTTAAGTATTTGTTTATATCTTTTTCATCTTCTTTAGTTTTTTCTATCGCTTCATTTATAGGAAGGATAGCTATTTTTTGTTCTTTTGATATATTTTCTAATTTCATTTTTGTACCTCTTTCTATTAAAGGTTATTTTTCCTACGAGGAAATTAATTAATAAACTTTGGCTATAATTTAATAACACTTTTAAAATTTTTTATAAATGTCTATAGTCCTTTTATCCTTACACTATTTTTAAGTTTTTTTGCTAGCATATCTAAATCTGTGCTAATTGTGTCAGGAAATCAATTTATATAAACCTTGCAAATACTATGTTTTTAAACTTCTTTTAGTATTAAAATTCAATACTTTTTCAAAACTCGATTTTCAATATTGAAAAGTAATTTTTTTCAATATTGAATTTCTATATTCTTCAATATTGAATTTTATTCAAATTTATTAATTTATAAAATTTCCTATTTTCTACACTTATTTTCATCTGGACACCAATATCCAATTGTAAAAATTTTCACACCTGTCATTCCACTTAACTTGTTAAAAGTATCTATATGGGTGAAATGGTCCTTACATTCTTGCAAGTAATCACAAACTTCGCAAGATGTAGCGGCTTCTCTATTTCCTCGAAACGCTATTTGCATCACTTCATTTTGTAAATGTCTCGCAATGCAGTGTAAATCTTTTTCAGTAAGTTCTATTTTCTCATTCATTTAATGCACCTCTCATTTTTCAAATTTTGCCTTTTGACTTTTCTTTATAATTTCATCTAACTCTTTGTTACTATACTGAGTAAATGTTTGCTCAAAATTGGCAAATTTATTTTTACTCACTTCTTTATTTTGTTTGACACTTTCATTTCCATTTTTAGCCATTCGTAGCACTTCATTTAAGTAAGACTCAAACTTGTTGCCAAATAACGTCTCAGGGCGTAAATAGACGCTCATTTTAGCATCTTCTAACCATGCATGCACTTTGTTATCTATTACTTTGTAAAAATCTTCTTCAACAAATCCTTCTTTTAGTCTCGCATTAATTAAGTCTCTTGTTTTTTTAGTCGTACTCTTAAAGGATTTATCTGCTTTTTCATTTAAATAATCAATAATTATTTTATGTATCACTTTGTCATTTGTTTTATCTTCTTTTTGCTTTGCAAGACTATATATATTACTAGTTAAATTAGTATTGTTAATATTAGTATTGTTACTAGTCGCCTCACGACCCACCTGTAGGTCGCCTAGTGACCTACTGTCAGCCGTCTTGCGACCTAGGTCGTCTAGTGACCTACCTTCTAAACTCATTACATAATATAGATTAGTATCATTTTCTTTTTTATTATCAATTTTGCGTTTAACTTTTATTATTAGTTTTTTTTCCTCCAAACTTCTTAATGTTTTTTTGACAGTTGTTATTCCACACCCTGTTTTTCTAGCTATTAATGAAACACTTGGAAAGCATGAACTTTCATTATCTGTATGCCTAGTTAAAACAATATAAATCATTTTTTCATAGATATTTAGACTAGCATCATCTATGAGTCCGTTTTCTATCCAAAACCAATCTCTTCTCCTGAAATCCTTTAAAAGTTCCAAAAGCTCCACCTCCTTCTTAATCCAAGTTATTTTTTAAGACAATAATTCAAATTTATAATCATTGAATATTAAATCTTCTTTACTTATAGTTTTGTACATTATTTCTTCAATTTCTTTTTCATAATACATAACTAGTATTTCATTCTTTTCTACTTCTGCAATGATGCAATCCATCGTTGTATTAAATCTTGTCTCTTGCAGTTGAGCTGCTTTACCTATATGTTCTCTATTAAAATCTGAAATTCCCAATGCTATCACCTCTAATAATTTAATCTACAAAACAAAGGTTAAAGTATCATTCTTTTCTCATCTTGGCTATTTAACTCTTTTAGAATCACTTTTTTCGTAAAATTCATTGCTCTTATTGAAAGTAGTACTTGCTCTTGGCACTCTGGAGGCAATTCACTAGCTTCTTTTAATATTTCATTTGGTAGATTTATATTGTTAGCATTTAATTGATTTTTCATTTAATTTCACCTCCTTATTTTGTATTATAAATACATTTTAACTCTTTATTTATGTATTGTCAATACATTTTAACATCTACAACCCCTTTTTTGCGTATTATAAATACATTTTTGTATTGACAATACATTTTATTTGTATTATGCTATTATCATAACATAAAGAAAGGAGCAATTTAAATTGAGTATTGGAAAAAGACTCAAAGATGCTAGAAAAGAAAATGGCATCTCACAAGAGGACTTAGCTAAACAAATAGGCTATTCTCGTGGTGTAATAACAAATATTGAATCTGATAAAACTGAACCAGCTCCATTAGTTTTAAAAGCAATCTGCGACATTTTAAATCTAAATGAAGAATGGTTACTACATGGTACAGGTCAGCAATCAAATGAGAAAGAACTTTCTCAAAGCTCTAAAATCTTATCTGAAATATACACACTCTCTAAAGATTTATCAGAAGAAGAACAATTATATATTTTAGATTTGATAAATACCTTTAAAAATCATAAAGAAAATATTAAAAAAACAATGAAATAAAAATGGATTAAATTTTTTATTTCTTAATTGGTGCAATGAAATAAGATTTTAAATTTATCTCAACAAATGTATTTTAATCTCTTTGAGATATATTTGTATTATATATGTTGTCACAGTCTGAGTCAATACCTCTTTGAGATATATTTTATGCTTTTAAAGTTTCTTTTTATTGCTTTGAGATTTTTTAAATGTTATAATTTCTTAGAGAAACATGAAAGAGGAGATGAAAAATGAACAATAGAATTAAAGAATTGAGAAAAATAATGAATTTATCACAAAAGGAATTTGGAAAAATTTTAAATCTTTCTCAAAATCATATTTCTTCAATAGAGAAAGATACTCGAACAGTTACAGATAGAACTATAAATGACATTTGTAATAAATTCAATGTAAATGAAAAATGGCTAAAAAACGGAGAGGGCGAAATTTATAAAGATTGTCTAGCTGACTTGGAAGTTGATGATGATGTAAAAGAAATAACTAACAAACTTTATGAATTAGAACAAGAGGATAGAGATGCTATCTTGAAAATGATAGAATTATTGCAAAAGAAAAACAAATAGCAATAAAAAGAGGTTTGAAAATTTATCAAACCTCTTTTATTTTCATATAAAATGTTTCTATGCAATCTGTTAAAAAAACATAATCTTTTTTAGAATTTTTTTTCATTTGATGTATAGATATAGCAACTTTTTTCTTATTTTTAGTGCAATTCATTTTTGATTCAAGTTTTAATTCTCCCATAAAATCCCCATATTTTCAAAATATTCTGATTTATTCTCCTAAAACTTCGTTACTTGTGAAAAATAATAGACTACTCCTTTCTTCAATATTTAAACTAATATAATTCATATTTTTTTGATTTATGTCATGTCATAAAATAAGTTTAAAATCAAATTGTTATTATTTTAAAAGTATTTTATGTACATAGTTTTGTATGTATTATTTCGATATATATCTTCTTTATACTACAAGTATAGTACCCATTTTCACAATAATCAACTTCCAATTTTTTCCATATAAAATTTATTATCTTTGAAAATAAAAAACAGAGTAATTAAAAATTACTCTGTTTACCACTTAGTTAATATAAAACCCAAAAGGAATTTATTGATGATAAAAAATTACATCCTCTTTACATACCACTTAGTTAATATAAAACTAATGCTTCCTAATCTATCTTTATTAATTTTTAAAATATTTACATACCACTTAGTTAATATAAAACGTGTTTACAATCATTACAACGTTTATTTTCAAAATATCGTGCACTGCATATTTATATATTTATTATAACATAGTTTATTTAATAAAAATTTTAGTTTGTTAATTAAATTAGATTTAGAAAACAACTTTTTTTAACATTATTAATAATTTTATATATACACTTTATTTATAACTTTTTTATAAGTTTTAATTGCGGAAAACAATATATTTACAACTACTCTACTTACCACTTAGTTGATATAAGATAGCAAATCTTTAAGATTATTATTTAAAAGCGTTACAGCCATTTATTTAACTATAAACAGTGCAAACCTACCAATGATTGACTTTATTACAATGCAACCAGCAACTACAAAAAGTGCAGTTTTTGGGTCATAGATGATAGGAATATTCCATTTGAATATTTGAGTTACTGTGGTTAGTAATGCTATTGCACCAAAAATATACCCCATAATTGTGAGTGGGTGAGCAGGTGAATTGCTGATAAATTTACCGATTGTTGGCATAATCATGCACATTGCAAATCCGATTGCTCCCAAAGTAATAACAGCTGATCTAGGTCCATTAATAAATAATATTTGCTTACCAGATAGTCCTGCATAAACAATTAAACCAGTTATAAACCACTCCGTTACCAATATTCCAATTCCTTTCATCGTTTATCACTCCTTCAAATAGATTTTATTGAATATCGTAATATGTCTTTCTAAAAAGGATATAGCTTCCTCGTGTTTTTCAGGCTGATTGTCGTATTTTGATAACAACAAATATAAAGGTGAATAAAACTGCAAGGCCATAACCATTGTATCAGCATGAATATAAACTCCATCATTTATTAAACTAGTGAACACTCCTGATATATAATCTAAACCTTTATCTATTATCAATTCCCTAAAAAACTTACCTGCTTCAGAAGTTCTATACTGTTCTAATGTCAACATTCTACGCAGTTGAGAACCATACTCCGTTTTGAGATAGAAATTAAACATTGTAATGCTAATACGGAATAATTCCTCTCTTACATCATTTTCTTCTGAGAAAATATTGGTCATGTTTTCAGGGAAAATAGTAGAAAATTCTTCTTGATAACGATGCTCAATGTCTTTGAGAATTGAGTCAAAAATATCTTGCTTTCCACTATAGTGTTTATAAAGAGCACTCTCTCGTATTCCTATTTCTTTTGATATGTCTCGAATACCAACCCCATCATAGCCTCGTTCAGAAAATAATTTTAGTGCAACTTTTAAAATAACTTTCTTTGTATCTCGCACTTCTTTTTTTTGCATAATAACCTCCATTAATAAATATAGTGAACAGTTGTTAACTATCATTATAGTTAACAACTGTTAACTTGTCAAGAAGGGGGCTAAATTATATTCTCACACTATTATTTATGAGCATTTCTGAACTTTGATTTACATCCCACTTAGTTAATATAAAATCCCAAAATAAATTGGGTATTTTCAATAATTTCATTGAACGACAAGTAGTGCTTTTTATATTTTTAGGGAACACCTTGTAGCCTAGTTGTTTCAAGCATTCCATTATTTCTTTTTAAAATATCGTACACTGCAAATTTATATATTTATTATAAGATAAATTATCTAATGAAAATTTCGATTTATTAACTAAATATAATACTTCTGTCGCCTAGATTCGATTATAATATTATATAAAGTAATATGAATATAGAGGGGGGTGAAATTATGACAATTAAAGAATGTTATCAATCTTTTGGTGGAGCTTATCAGGATATATTTAACCGTTTTCGCTCAGAAGAACGCATAGAAAAATATATTAATAAGTTTTTACAGGATCAGTCTTTTCAGACACTTAAATTATCATTAGAAACAGGTAATATTGAAGATGCTTTCAGGTCTGCACATACATTGAAAGGAGTTTCTCAAAATCTTGGATTTAACAGATTAGCAGAATCATCTCATTTGATTACAGAAGCACTTCGTACAGAAGATATTATTAAAGCTACTTCATTATTTTTGCAGGTAAGTGAAGATTACAACACAGTAGTTGCTTCTATCAAAGAATATCAAGGTTCTACTAATAGAGCTTAAACTTTAAGAAAGGAACAGATAATATATGTTTCAGAAACTAATAAAAACGAATATAAACCTATTATCAAAAATAATGTCAGGCATCATATTTGTGATAGTTATTATATACTATGTAATAACTATATATAGTTCTAATACTATGAACGAACAAATGAACATAGTCAGCGAACATCCATATACTGTGTCTGTTGCAATAGGTGATGTCAAAGCTAATCTGACATTGTTACGTGCATTACCAGAACGTTTATCTTACTCCCAAACCTCTGATGTAATAACTGGGATAAAAACACATTACAGTTCTATTAATCAGTCAATGATAGAATTAATTAATATTCTGGAGGATCGTTACCTGGCTGATAAACAAAGTGTACCAGCCATGCATTCACTTTATTCTCAACTTTATAATGATCAGATGAAAATGTTGAAAATGGCAGAATCGCAGAACAATACGCAGGAGGATATAGAAGCATACTTTTCAAAAGAAATAAAACCAAAACTAGATAAGCTGGATGCATTATCTGTTACCATCACAGAAGGTGCAGGAAGGAAACTTAACGAATATTCCGAATTGGTTACCAGTTCTAAAAAAGTAATGGTCATAATGGGTAGTATTCTTAGTGTATCAGTTTTAATTGCTATTATTTTTTATCAATACATACTAAGACTTAAATACAAGTCTGAAGAAGAAATGAATTCTGCTCTAGCTGAACTTGAAGTAGAACAACGTGCAAATTTGGCAAAATCTCAATTTTTATTTAATATGTCTCATGATATTCGTACTCCAATGAATGCAATTATTGGTCTTACTGTAATTGCAGCCATGGATATTGATAAGAAAGATAAAGTAAAAGACTGTCTAACCAAAATATTGTCATCTTCACGTCATATGTTAGGACTAATTAATGATGTTTTAGATATGAGTAGAATTGAAAGTGGAAAAGTTTCACTAAATGACGAAGATTTTAAACTCCCTGAGCTAATTGATGATTTCATTAGTATTACATATCCACAAGCTATTGAGAAAGATATACAAATGGAAATCAATGTTAGTGATATCTCTCATGAAAAAGTGATTGGAGATGCTTTACAAATTAATCGTATTATGACAAATATTATAGGTAACTCATTGAAGTTTACACAACCTGGTGGTAAAATTGGTTTAACTATTCGAGAGTTGCCACCAACTACAAAAGGTTATGGCAGTTATCAGTTTATAATGCGTGATACAGGAATTGGTATGTCTGAAGATTTTATAAAAAAGATATTCCAACCTTTTGAGCGTGCAGAGACTTCCACAAAAAGTAGAGTAGAAGGTACAGGACTTGGTATGGCCATTACAAAGAATATTGTAGATATGATGGGTGGTCAAATTCAGATTGAAAGTGAACTTGGTAAAGGTACCACATTTATAGTAACTATTCCTATTAAATTACAGACCTGTGAAGAAGAAACATTTGATTATAGTAAATTATACGATTTGCGTTCGCTAGTTGTAGATGATGACGAAATTGCATGTGAAAACACAGTAAGAATTATACAGGAAATTGGCATGAATTGTGAATGGGTACTTAGTGGTATTGAAGCCGTGGAGAAAACAAAAATGGCCCATGAAATTAACCAAGATTATCATGTAGTTATTATAGATTGGAAAATGCCAGTCATGGATGGTCTACAAACAACGCGTCAGATACGTAAGATAGTTGGTGATGAATTACCAATTATTGTTCTTACTGCATATGATTGGGCTGATATTGAGGAAGAAGCAAAGGCAGCTGGCATTAATGCATTTTTATCAAAACCAGTGTTCAAATCCCGTTTATATCACATCATGAGTAACTTAACATCAAGTGAAAAAACAAAGGAAGCAGCCAATGTGAATGTAGCTGAAAGTAAGAAAACTTATTCAGGTCGTGTCCTTATAGTTGAAGATAATGAAATAAATATGGATATTGCAGAAGAATTTATTAGTTATTTTGGTGTAACCACAGAAAAGGTATGGAATGGATTAGAAGCTGTTGATCGTATTAAAACAGTTGAGCCAGGATATTATGATTTAGTTTTTATGGACATACAGATGCCAAAAATGGATGGTTATGAGGCAACTCAACAAATCCGTAAGTTAGAAAAAGAAAATAATATGAACCACCTCCCTATTGTGGCTATGTCCGCAAATGCTTTCATTGAAGAAGTTAACAAAGGCTATGCTTGTGGTATGGATAACTATATTACCAAACCTATTGAACTTGAAAAACTTAACACTTGTTTTAAAAAATATCTAAAATCAACATTATAAAAATGATTGTGTTGTCACAAAGGGGGCGATATATGATGATAAATAATGAATTTAAAGAAACTCAAATGAAAAGGAAACAAAAAATATTAATTGTTGATGATACTGAAATTAATCGTGCAATCCTTACTGATATGTTAGAAGATGAATATATCATCATAGAAGCAGAAGACGGAATTCATGCTATAGATATATTGCATACTGATACAGAAATTGACCTTATTCTATTGGATATAATGATGCCTAGAATGGATGGATTTGAAGTATTAACTATAATGAACCAATACCATTGGATTGAAGATGTACCAGTTATTATGATTTCAGCTGAAAATGCCTCTTCTTATGTAAATCAAGCTTATGGACTTGGAGTTACGGATTACATCAATCGTCCTTTTGATGAAACAATAGTGCGCAGACGTGTTGTAAATACTCTTATGCTTTATGGAAAGCAAAAAAAATTAGCTCAGATGGTAACAGATCAGATTTATGAAAATGAAAAGCAAAGCAAGATTATGATAAATATCTTAAGTAACATTGTTGAATTTCGTAATGGAGAAAGTGGACTGCATGTACTGCATATTTATACGTTGACAAATATGCTACTTAATCGTTTAGTGGAAAAAACAGATCAATATGATTTAACATATTCAGATATTTCACTTATCAGCACAGCGTCCTCTCTTCATGACATTGGAAAACTCACTATTCCAGATGAAATTCTAAACAAACCTGGCAAGCTTACACCAGAAGAATTTGAAGTGATAAAAACGCATTCTGTGGCAGGAGCATCTATGCTGAAGACATTACCCTTTTACAAAAATGAACCAATTGTCAAAGTTAGCTATGAAATTTGTCATTGGCATCATGAGCGTTATGATGGAAGAGGGTATCCAGATGCTCTTAAAGGAGATGAAATTCCAATCTCTGCACAAATAGTTGCTCTAGCAGATGTATATGATGCATTAATAAGTGATAGGGTTTATAAAAAAGCAATTCCCCATGAAGAGGCAATCGAAATGATTTTGAATGGTGAATGTGGAGCATTTAATCCACTTCTACTAGAGTGTCTGATAGATATTTCTGACCATATTCAAGATAAGTTAAAAAATGATCCTTTAGCGACTACTGATCCAATAAAACATCACAATATTTCTTCAAATATACTACAACATAAGGAATTTTTGGCATCTGAGCGTACATTGCAACTACTAGAAAATGAGCGTACTAAGTATCAGTTTTTAGCTTTGATGTCTAGAGAAATTCAATTTGAATACATAGAAGCAACGCATATAGTAACTTTTTCAGACTGGGGTACCAAACAACTGGGTTTAACAAAGTGCGCAATAGATCCTTATCATAGTTCTGAACTTCAACATATTATAGGTATAAACAATTTAAGAGTGTTAGATAGATTACTACGTAATACAACTCCTGAATCTCCAGACATCCATCATGATTTTCAGATTCAGATAGGTGATGAGCAGAGATGGTATCATTTTATTTGTCATGCCACATGGCTACTTGAAGATACTCCTCAGTATATGGGAGCAGTTGGAAAAGTAATTGACATTAATGAGGAGCGTAGTCAGCTTATAAAACTTCAACATCTGGTACAACATGATTCTCTAACTCAGCTTTTAACTCATTATTGTGCAAAAGAGCAGATACAAAAGAGCTTTATAGATGAGCCAGACAGTAAATTTGCTTTGATTATACTTGACTTAGATAATTTTAAACAGGTTAATGATAGTAGAGGGCATATGTTTGGAGATAAAATACTTTGCTATACAGCAGAATGTCTGAAAAATTGCTTGAGTAATAATGGTATTATCGCAAGAGTAGGAGGAGATGAATTCCTTGTTTTTTTTAAATATAATGACAACCTTCTTGAATTTGTTGAACAGATTTTCCAATCTATTTGTGGGGAGTATGAGGGTTTTTCAATCTCTGTAAGTATGGGTATATCTACTACTGAAAAAGCAAACAATCAATATGATATACTCTTTGAACAATCAGACCAAGCTCTTTATGTAGCAAAATCTGCTGGAAGAGGTATTTTTCGTCTTTATGATGATTCAATGAAATATATATTTTCAACAATATCAGTTATTGAAAGTGAACTAATGGTAAATAATATTACAGAATAATAAAAAACATTGATACTAAGTTATTGCATATAATATGAGTAAACACTTCGTATCAATTATAAGAAAAGAAAAATAGAAGTAAATCAATTCTGATTACTTCTAACTTTCTTGTGCAATTAATTACAAGTCAATACAAATTTTTAATATAGTAATAGAAATAATCAAAGAAAATTATTTTTACTCGTTTTTAAATTTAGACATTATAAATAATTATATATATAAGTTATTTTATAAATTATTTATATATTTTTTATTTAAGTTATGTTTCTATTTTTAATTCAAATAAAAAACAGAGCAGTTTCAAACTGTTCTGTTTTCCACTTAGTTAATATAAAGTTGCTATATCTCCAACTATTTCATATTTTTCTTTTTTATTTACATACCACCTAGTTAATATAAAATATAATTTAAACTCCTATCTTGATACATAACTATTTTTTTATTCTCCCATTATTTTTATTGATTTAAAATTATTAATATTTCATTTCTTCTTTTAAATTTTCTAATTTTAAAAAACTATCTTCAATATTATTTTCCACTTTTATTTTCTTATATTCTTCTATGCCACACATTATTTTTTTATATAGTGAATATAAGTCAGTTTGATTCTCAATTATTTTTAAATTATTCTTAGATGTGCTTACTTTATTCTTCATAAAAAATTTGTTTGTTGATTTCTGCACGCTATTTATTCCTATTGACAAAATTTCCTGTTTTTTTAATAATATTGAGTTTGTTAAGCATTGCTTAAAAATAGGCAGTGTAATTATAAGAGAAGATTTTATTAAATTTATTAACTCGAAATTATAATTTTGAATTTGCTCCATTAATGTTATATTCTGCAAAGATATATTTCGAGTTATCTTTAGATCATAAACTCTTTGTTCTAAGATTTCTTTATTCTCCTTTAAAAATCCCACTTTTTCATAAGACTGTGTTTTTTCTACTTCTAGGGACAATTCTTTGTCTAAATCCTCTAAAATAATTCCACTTGCTGATATATAATTTTCCAAGCTACTACAATATTCAAAGTTTGATTCGTATAACATGTTCATTTTTTTTAATTGATCTCTTAAATCTATTTCATATTTTTTTAATATAAAATAGCTTTTATCAACTTCATCTACTATCACTGTATATTTACTTATTTGTTTATCTAATTTATATTTATTTTTTTTAAATATTTGCTTAAAAAAATTTGATTTCTTAGATTCTTTTAGTTCATCAAAATCAAATTCATTTATTACTTTGTCTAATTTATTTAATACTTCATTTATGTCAATTTCATAATAATTTTTCAATGAATATAACAGTCCATCAGATATTTCTGTAACACTCTTTGAAGATGTACTTCCAAATTTAAGTATATTATCTATATTGTTTATATTTATTTCTTCTAATATACTTTTTACTTCTTCACTTTCTCTTAAATCAATTTCATATTTATCATTAAAATTTATTTTATCCTTGCCTTTTATAGATATATAATCATACTCTTCTTTTATTTTTTCTAAACAATCCACTAAAATAACAACCCCTTAATAATCTCTTTAAATGAGAAAAAATCTTCATTACTGATACTATTTTTTATATGTTTGTTTAACATTCTTTGAAACCTTAATACTATTCAAGTTTAAAATATCCACTTATATATATTATAGCTTTGTATATTCTTTTAACATACTATTGTATTTTTTAATATCTTTTAATAATATTTCTTTTTCATCTAAAACCATTTCTCTTTTAGAGCGATTAGCCATATTATCAGTAAATTTTAAAAGATTAATTAAAGATATTTTTATTTCGTTATATATATCAAGTTCTTCTTTTTCAGTTTTAAAATAGTCTTTTATATTGTTGTATTCATTCACAAATGAGTCAAGGATAACTGCATTTTCTACGACTATTCTGTGGTAAGGATTTTTAATGTCAGATAAAATACTTTCTATTGTTTTAAACTCATTCTTATATTGTCTATTAATATCTACTTCTTTATCATAAATAGATTTAATTACATTTAATAAATATTTAGCATGATCCTTTTCAAAATCTCCTCCTAAGTTAAGAAGCACTCCTAAAATAGCAAATGCAGAAGCCAAATACCCTAGAAATGGTATGCAAAATACAAAAAAGTATGTCCATGAACCTACTATATCTAATACATTAATATTATCTTTTAGAAAGTTTGAAGATTTATTTTTGAACTTAAATTTACTTTGTATAAAAGCCAGAAAAAAAACTAAAACAACAAAAAACATTTGATATTTATATACCTTAATTAATGCCTCAAGTAATTCATGCATTACTTTTCCCCTCTCTTTTCAAGTTATTCTTAGATAAAATACTATTATATCTTTTAATATTTTTCAATGATATATCTTTTTTAAAAGTATCAGCCATTCCATTAATATAATTAAATATAGTTTTGAATTCTTAAATAGATTAGTTATTCCATTTTATTGTTTTTTAAGTTCTTTAAACATTATAAACAAACTTTTATTTAAATTATTTTTTAAATTATATATTAATTTTAAAAATAATTTATTTTAAAATTTAAATTACAAAAAACAGAGTAGTTAGAACTACTCTGTTACTCACTTAATTAGCATAAAATATAATTAAAATTTTGTATTAATATATTCCAATCTTTTATTCTACTGTTATTTTTATTACCTTAAAGTTATTAAATCTTAAGTATTAATTATATATATTATATCTTCATATATTCTTTTAACATATTAGTATATTTCTTAATATCTTTTAATAATATTTCCTTTTCATCTAAAGCCATTTTTTTTTCAGGATTATTAACCATATTATCAGTAAATTTTAGAAAATTAATTAAAGATGTTTTTATTTCATTATACATATCAATCTTTTCTTTTTCAGTTTTAAGATAGTCTTTTATATTGTTGTATTCATTTATAAAAGAATCAAGAACAACTGCATTTTCTACCACTATCTTGTGGTAGGAATTTTTAATATCAGATAAAATATTTTCTATTCTCTTAAATTCTCTCTTGTATTGCTTATTAATATCTTCTTCTTTATCATAAATAGATTTAATTACATCTAACAAATATTTAGCATGTTCTTTTTCAAAATCTCCTCCTAAGTTAAGAAGCATTCCTAAAATAGCTAATGCAAAACCTAAATATCCTATAAATGGGATACAAAATGTAAAAAAACATTCCCATGAATTCATCAAACTTAATACATTATTATTATCTTTTAGAAATCTTAAAGATTTATTTTTAAACTTAAATCTACTTTGTATAAAAAATAAAATATAAACTAAAATAACCAAAATCATTTGATATTTATATATCTTAATGAATCCCCCAAATAATCCATGCATTACTTTTCCCCTCTCTTTTCAAATTATCCTTAGATAAAATACTATTATATCTTTTAATATTTTTCAATTACATATCCTTTTTTAAAATTATTAACTATTTCATTAATAGACTAATTAAATTAATTAAATATAGCTTTGAATTTTCTAATAGATTATGTATTCCATTTTATTGCCATTTTAAGGTAGTTTGTCCTTATCATAAAGTAAATTATTGTATTTATTATTTAAAAGCGTTACAGACGTTTTAAAACTCTTTAAAAAGCCCTTTTAAATTTATTCAAGAGATGCATCTTTTATCTAAAATATTTTTATAAGTAATAAGAATTTATATATTATTTATATAACTTGATAATTTATAAAAGAAAGGTATTTGTATTTTTTATAAGCAGTACAGAATAGAAAAGTATTCACGTTTTCCCTTTTACTATTCTATTCTATTTTAAAAACATTTTATTTATTTTATATTTTATTATTTTAGGCGATTTGGAAGCATTGAAATTACTTATGTACAGAGGTTGAACGACGAGTGTTTGGGAATTAACGACGAGTGTTTGGGAATTTAACGACGAGTATTTGGGAATTTAACGACGAGTGTTTGGGAATTTAACAACGAGTATTTGGGAGTTTAACGACGAGTGTTTGGGAATTTAACAACGAGCATTTGGGAGTTTTTAATGACGAGTGTTTGGGAATTTATGAATTTAAAATAAAAGTGTAAAAAATAAAATCTTTGTAGATATAAAAAATAAAAAGTCTTATAAAACCTTTAAATTTCAATATTTTGGCATATTTAAAGAAAAATTTTTAATAATTAATTTCAAAGAAATTATTTCAAAAAATGAAGAAACGAGTATTTGGGAGACTAAAAACGAAAAATAATATATTTTTCGTGAAAAATAGGTTAATATATAACTGTAACTAAAAATGTATTATTGTTTTATTAGAAACTAAAGAAGGAGGAATGTATTAACTTTTAGCTTAATACATTAAGATATATGGGTAATGTAAAAAGAGTCATTTATAATAAATATGATAAAAAAGAAATATTTAAAGACTACAATAGTCTTGTAAAACACAATAATCTTATACAAGGAAAATATACTCTTTCTGCTTCTGAACAGAAATTTGTTTATAAGCTTTTTGAAATAATTCAAAAGAGGAATTATTCTTCAAGAGAGATCTCTTTTAAATTTGATACTATATACAAAGACTATAGTGGAATAGTAGATAAGAATATAACTAAACAGGAGTTTAAAAATTTAATTGAAGGAATACAGAATAATCAACCTCGTGTAATTATAGGAGATCAGTTTATAAGGACACAGTGGTACGCTATAAAAGGGGATTTGGATTATAATGAAATAACTTTAATAATAGATGAGCACATATTTAAATACATACAAGCAATAGAAGAAAATTTCACTAAATTAGATTTTGCTAGTATTTATTCCTTCACAACCTTTTTTGCTATGAGAATTTATGAATTATTGAAACAGTGGAGTGGGACAAGGCAAGGAATAGTTTTTAAATTAGATTACTTTAAAGAACTTCTAGAAATACAAGATAAATACAAAAGATATTATGATCTTGATAAATATGTATTAAAAAAGAGTACAGAACAGATTAATGAGAAATCAGATATATTTGTTGAATATAAACCAATAAGAAAAGGTAGAAGTGTTGAATCAATAGAATTTTCCATAAGAGAGAAAAAGGAAAATATAGAAACATCATATGAAAATAAAGAAGATGTTATTGAAAAAAGGCTTGAAAATAAAAATATAAACTTAAATAAAAAAGAGTTTTTTATACCAGAAGAAATCTCTCTGAGTGATAAACTGAAAAATCTATTTAAGATAGAATTTGGAGAATACAATTTTAGTGAACCAAAATATTATAAACTATTATTAGAAGCAGAAGAAATTGCTTTAAAAAAGGACAACTCTTCTAAAATAGTTGCAACAAATTATGAGTTATTTTCTTCGATTTTAAGAAATAAAATATCTTACTTAAAAGCAAAAGAAAATGCAATTGAAGTAGAACTTATAGAAATGAGTTTAACCGAGGAACAGTTAGAAGAAATGCAAATACTTGATATGAATCCTGTTACTTTTCTTGAAAGAATAATTAAACCTGATGAGAAAAAATACAAGGCATTCAAAGTAGTCTATGATAAATGTGAAAAAGAAAAAGATAGAATAACTTTTTAAACAAGTTATATTTTAATTTATTAATTAAATTATATAATAAATTAAAATATAATTGATATATAACTTATTAATCATTATTAAAATGAAGTTAGTTATGTATCAAATTATGGTATAATAAATTTTAGCAAGAAGAAAATATATAATCTATAGAGTGGAGTTCATACGAACGAAAGATATAGCCTCCAGAAGAAAGGAGGTGTTGGTATGAATGAATTTTTACTTAATGTAATTGCTGGCATTATTGCTAGTTGGATATTTTACTTAAATAGTAAAATATTTGCGAAAGTAAAAAGCCACTCTGTGCGAAAGAGTGGCTGGGAATTTGATTTAAAAATCAAATTCCGCAAAAAATAGTTTTAATTTTAAAATTATGAACTCCACTCTACTGCGAAATAGATTGTAGTTCTTCTTGCTTTTATTATATCACAAAATTAATAATAAGATACAATTTTACATAATTTTAAAATTCACACAAAAAAATCAAGATTACTTATAATAATTGTAACTTCAATATAACATAAATTATAATAGAGTTCGTTTTTGTATCTAACAAAAAACAAGAGGTATTAACCTCTTGTTTTTTTATGATTTTTTTTATGATACATTATAATCATAACTATATACAAAGTTAAAAGTGTTCCAAACATAAATATCTCTAATTGAAGTTGACCATAAACAATACTGAATAAATTATGTGAAATCATTAATAAAACTTGTGGGATTTGTATGATTATTATCAAAAACATGCCTATAATCAAAGATACTATATGAAAACTCTCTTTTTTTATAAAAAACTTATATATAAATAATGCAAATATTAAAAAATAAACTAATATAAAAACCATAAATTGAAGTTTATTAATATTAAATCTTATTATCTGCTTATGTAATAATGAGTTAAAGAACATAGCTATTAATATTATAATTGGATAAATAATAAGAAACATATCGTTGAATATATTTTTTTTATTCATAATCATCAACAACTTTCAAAATTTTAATAATAGGTTTAAAATAACTTTTTTATTGGAAAATACCCCTTTTTAAAATTATATCATAGACTTCATTGTAATAAAATAAAAAAGTACAAATATTTAGAATATTAAGAAAAATATTAAAAATAAGTCATTTTAATGATATAATACAAGTAATTATTTAAAGGAGGGATTGACATTGTAAAAAACTTTTTTTAGGTATTTTTATAGTTTTTGCAATCTCTCTATTTTTTATATTTAGTAAAACAGATGATGAAAATATTTTTATTGGAGAGTCTGAACATTGGACAGCTAAGTTTGTGACTACTGAAGAACGATCAGAATTGGAAATAAAATACAAAGACCAGGTCTTTATTCAAATAGAGAATCTAGTTATAAAGTAATTATATCTTGGAATGGAAATGAAGAAACTATAAATTTAAAGAAAAAATAGTAATTGAATGTGATGAAAGAAGATATTATGAATTTAAAAACAATTTATAATTAAAATTATAAAACAAATTATTATAAAAAATAGAATATAACTTATATAATAAGTTGTATTCTATTTTTTATGAAGTCAATTAAAAACTGAACAATATTAGAATTAATTTTATAGATAAGATAAAAAATACAATCTATAAAAGTGAAATTCATGCATGAAAGACTATTGTTAAAATTAGTAAAAATCAATTTAAAAAGGATTAACTATGCCTAGAAGATATTTTCTTTTTAAGTAAGAAACTTCCAATACCCAACATATTATAAACTATTAATAAATCTATACAATTTCCTATGTTATACATTAAATTTACAGGTACTATAAATGCTATAGATGATAAAATGAACCCTAGAAGCAATTCATTTTTGAAATCTGAATACATTATCCCTTGTATAACAAAGATGATTGGAAACAGTAAAAATAATCCAAGTAATATGTTTTTTTCAGCTCTGCCCCATAGAGTTATTACAAGTATTATCATACTTGGTAATATTATAGAGAGTGTTTTCTTCATAAAATGCCCCCCTTTTTATTATACAATTCACAGTGTATAACTAGTAACTTTCTTATATTGTAAATATGAATGAATAATTTTCCAACTAAATATTATCTATTTTTATATACATTTCTATGTATTTTATTTTTATCAAATCTATCTATAAATTCATTTTTTTCTTCACTGTATCCTATAGATATAAGGGCATAAGGCACTAGTCTTACTGGTAAGTCTAAAGCTTGTGTAACTTTATTTACCACTTTATTTTTAGGAAACACTCCTGCCCAACAAGCAGCTAGATCTTGATTAGTAGCTTCTAATAATAAATTTTGTGTACAAGAACTAAAGTCTTGTATCCATTTGCATTTAAATTACTGTACCATTAAGGTTTCTAGAAGATTTAATTTTAAAAATATAAATATTTTTGTCCAAAAATTGAGTTTGGATACGTTATATATGCAAAGGTTTAATTTTAAAACCTTAAAGTCACTATAGTTAGGGGGATTTAAATGAAGAATAAAAGAATTAATCGTATTTTATCCACAACAATGGCAACTGTGATAATATCTTTACCGCTTGTCACTACAGCAAATGCAATGGAAAAGACAGAATCAGATAATAATGTAAAAATAGAGTTGTCTGACAAAGAAGTAGAGGAGTTACATAATTACTGGCCTGAAGATAAAATTTTTTCAGATGAAAAAATTGATGAAATGTTAATTAAAACTGGTCAATTTACTCAAGAGGAATTGGATAAAATCAATCAAGAAGTTGATGATTATGTTAAGAAAATCAATCAAAATTCTCGTGTAAAGTATATAAATGGATACAACAAGTACAGAACCTTTGTCAAAAATGGTAAAAACTATTTATATATTTATGTAAGTGGGAAAACTTTAAAGAAAATAAAAGCTGGCGCAGATATTGCATCTACTTTTGGAGGCTTTTTACCAAAACTTTGGGTAGGGCTTGCTGTAGTAGTTATTGGAAAGATAATAACTACTAACATGAATGGTATAAATACTAATTATGGAATTGTTTTATCATATATAGAGGATAAGTGGAATTTCCAAGGTGCAACATATACTTATAGATATGATCATTGGTTCTATCAGACTTAAAAAATATGCTTTTTTAGGAGGAATAATATGAAAAAAAGGCTTTATAAAGTTTTTTTAAAAACAATTCCGAATTTGATAATTGTATTATTATC
The DNA here is from genome assembly GCF_020662275.1 of Clostridioides sp. ES-S-0006-03. Lineage (NCBI taxonomy): Bacteria > Bacillati > Bacillota > Clostridia > Peptostreptococcales > Peptostreptococcaceae > Clostridioides > Clostridioides sp. ES-S-0006-03. The sequence continues at coordinate 24,084 of NZ_JADGMM010000019.1, read as the reverse complement.
ACTTGCATTATCATTTTATACTAATACATTTGACATTGATTTAAAAATATTACTTTTAATACCTTTAGCATATGTACTTTTATTTATATATTATTATATTAAAATAAAAAAAGATTGATTTTTTATATAATTAAATTTATGTAATAAATGTAAAAAGTAACTAATCCTAAAATGGATGTTTAGGTACTTACTCATTCCAGATAAAGTTAATGCCCTTAAAATCCAAAGAAATAGATTTTAAGGGTATTTTTACTATGTATTTTCATTTATATTACTAAATATTATCTATCTTTATATATATTTATATGTATTTTATCTTTATCAAATCTATCTATAAATTCATTTTTTTCTTCGCTATATCCTATAGATACTATGGCATAAGGTACTAATTTTGCTGGTAAATCTAGAGTTTGTCTAACCTTATTTACTATTTTATTTTTAGGAAAAACACCTATCCAACAAGCAGCTAATCCTTGATTTGTAGCTTCTAACAATAAATTCTGTGTACAAGCACCTAAATCTTGCATCCATTTACCAGGCTTCAAGAATCTATCTCTATTTCCAAGTACTACTATACATAGTGGTGCGAATTCTATATGCTTTGCTCTATGCTGTGACTCTGATAGTTCTTTTAAGAGGTATTTATCATCTACTACAATAAATTCCCATGGTTGAGCGTTTTTTGATGATGGTGCTTGCATAGCTGATTTTAGTATTTCAGTTACTTTGCTTTCTTCTACTTTTTTACCTATATAGGTTCTTATTGAACGTCTATTTTTTATAACTTCCAACATATAGATTCTCCTTTAAATAAAATTATTTATATTTATATAATATCATTACTTTAAATTCAATCTATAGATTCTATAAAAAAATAAACACCTATTTTTTTATAGAATAATAGAATTTATAAAGTAATATAAAAAATAAATTATTTTATAAGTTAATATATAATTTAAAACATGTAATATTAGTTCTAAATACAGGTATAACAATACTCTATTTAAATAGAATTATATATGCATATATGTTATAATTAGACTCTAAAATATTGATTCGAGATATTTACTTTGGAGGAATTATAAATGTTAATTTATTTATCAATGCTTGAGTTTGAAGAAGATAAAATCAAGTTTGAAAAGATATATGAAAAATATAGACAGATAATGTTTTATGTGGCCAATAAAATATTAAAGGATGATCATTTAGCAGAAGATGCTGTACATAATGCTTTTCTAAGAATAATTAAAAATATAGATAAAATTGATGAAGTAGATAGTCCAAGAACGAAGGCTTTTATCGTTATAATAGTAGAAAGGATTGCTATAGACTTTTACAGAAAAAGAAAAAGGGAAAAAGTATCTGATATTGAAGAAGAGTATAAAAACAGGGCGATAAATTTTTCTATAGAAGATAAAGTATGTGAAAGTAATTTAGCTATAGCACTTGCAAAACTTAATGAAAGTTACTTTCAAGTACTTTCTTTAAAGTTCCAGTATGGTTTTTCAAATAAAGAAATAGCAAATGCATTAAATTTAGGGGAGGAGAATGTATATAAGAGGATTCAACGTGCTAGGAAAAAATTAAAAGAAATATTAGAAGAAATGGAGGTTGGAAATATTGAGTAATAAAAAAGATGATTTTGATATTACAGATGATATGCTTCAAGAAAGTATCCCAATCGCGACAAAAATTATTCTTGACAGCCTTCCTTCAGATGATGAATTAAATCATGTTTTTTCAAAAGGTTTTGAACGAAAGATGAAAAAACTTATTAAGCAGCAAAAAAGAAGTAGTCTTACAAATAAGATTATTTTTTATTCAAAACGAACAGCTATTGTATTTTTAATAGTTTTAGCTAGTTTATTTACTATTACTATGAGTAGTGAGGCATTGCGTACACGTTTATATGAATTGGTAATAAGAGTATATGAAGATTTAACTTCTTTTGTATTTTCAAATAAGGAAAATATTGAAATCAAAAACCTTAAGATTAAAGAACCAGGATACATCCCAGAAGGATTCAAAGAAGCAGATAGGGTTGATAATTTTATGATTGCATATGAAAATGAAAAAGGTATAAGAATAGAATATACAAGTACTGAAATTGATACGAATTCTATTATATTAGATACAGAAAATGCAAAAGTTAAAGATATATTTATAAATGGGTATAAGGCAAAATATATAGAAAAAGAAACTTTCTTACAAGTATTTTGGAATGACAACAACTTTATATATCTGTTAAATGTAGATTATCAAAATAATAAGGATTTAGAATTATATAAAAATATTTTATTAAAAATGGCTAAAAGCATAAAATAATTTCTTAAGTGTCCAAAAACCATCTCTTTATTCGTTATATATTTGATGTTATAAAAATTTATAAGAAAAAGAGGTGGTTTTTATAGTTTAAAAAATGGAATGTAAGTCAAATACAAATATATCTTAGCTATTATAACTAAGACAAGACAAAGCAATAAGCCTTTTATATTAGAAAAATGATTTAAAACTCAAAGAACCTATTTATTAGTAAAACCTGATCTAAATTGGGTATTTATGATTTATTAATATAATTACAAGTTTATATATGTTTATTGGGGGATAGTTACAATATATAGTATTCTAGGTATTTATAACTATTATAGCTATGAATATCTATTTTGTAATTATGATAAAAATTTAATAAAAAATTTTATATAAGTGTCCAGAAATCACTTCTTTATTCGTTATATATTAAGTAAAAAATAATAAAAAGCAAATGAAGGGGTGATTTTATGGTTTGGAAAAAAATGATTATAAGTAGTATGTGCGCTTTAATATGTTCATCAGCAATTGCGATGCCTATATTTGCTGATGAATATAAAGACAAGAATATTGAACAATATTCAGCTGTAGACTATATAGATGATACTATGGTAAAAATGTCTTATATTAAGTCTGGTACTTGTACTTTAAATATTTCAGGAAACACAGCGAGAGTAATCTGTTCCATTAGAGGTTCATCAAATGTGAAAAGTACATCAATTATTGCTAGGTTACAGAAAAGTAATGACAATGGAAAAACATGGTCAACAATTCAAACTTGGAATGCTTCAGGAAATAGTTCATGTACTCTTTCTAAATCAAAAACTATAGGAAGAGGATACTACAGAGTTCATTCTACAATAAAAGCAAATTCTGAAAGCAAAAATATAGTAAGTAGTGAAAAAAGATATTAAAAAAATATTGCATACATAAGATGAGGTGACTATAAATAATATATCTTGAATGGCCAATTATATTAATTCAGTCTGCTAATTTTCTATTATTAATAATAATACTTATACTTGTAATTGATATTTTTAAAAAGTAATAAACTTCAGGTAATTTTACATATAACACAAATATAAAAGGAATAGATATTATCTATTCCTTTTATATTTGTGTTATCTTTGAGTAATTGAGTAAAACTTATAAATAAATTGTTTTATAAATTATATGATAAATTATTTATAAGTTTTATATAATTTTTTTACAAAAAACCCGAATGTAGGCGGAAGTGTGATATAATATCATATATCAATAGAACTCACAGGAGGATTAAAATGAAAATAGTAAGTTTATTTAATGTAAAAGGTGGGGTTGGGAAAACTACATTAGCATATCTAATGGCTCTTAATTTATCAAAAAAAGACAAAAAAATACTTATACTTGATGGAGATACCCAAGCAAACTTTACACAATTCATATATAAAATAGTACATAATAAAAAAACAATTCTAGATGCATTTAAGGATGATATAAGTGCAGAAGAATTAATAATAAAATCTCCATTAAAAGATTATCCAAATGTAGACTTAATACCAAGTGATTTATCTTTATCTGTTTTATCAGAGTATTTAACTATAAAAACTAGTAGAGAGAAAGTTGCTTTTAAGTGGTTTAAGAAAAATATTTCTACTCTTAAAAATTATGATTATATATTAATAGATTTATCTCCTTCATATGATTTGATTGCTAGAAATTTCTTATTCATTTCAGATAGTATTATTACTCCTCTTGAATTTCAAGATATAGCAAGTATAAGAGGTTGTGAACTATTTTATCAAAAATACAATGAAGATCTAGAAGATATGGGAGAAACTAATGAGGCAAAAAGAGCAGTTGTAATAAATTCTTTTACTTCAAGAAAGTTAACTTCTGGAGATATATTTATGGATTATTTAGATAGGTTTGATAGTATAAAAAAAGATTTATCAGATGTAAAAATAAGTGAAAGCACTATAGTAAAAAATTGTGTGCTAAATAAATTAAGTATAGATGACTATTGTAGGAAGATAAAAAAGGCTCATAAAGTTAGAGAAGAATTGAATGATTTAATAGAAGAGCTTACTAATAAGGGGGTATTATAATGAGTAAATTTGAATTAGAAGAAGAAGAAATATCTATACCTAAAAAAGACTATAAAAATGAAATCAATAAAGAAATTGAAAATAAATTTAATGAACACACAGAACTTCAAGGGATAAACTTGCTAGATTTAAAAGAAAATAAAAAGACTAAAAAAGGACAAGTTACATTATATATTGATGATGAAGATTTAAAAGTTTTGAAAACTATAGCACATCTTAAGAAAACTACCTTAAATAAAGTAATAAATGAATTTATTAGAGCTAATGTAAGGGCAACTAAAAGTCATTTACCAGAAGAATTAAACATAGATAAAATCTCAAAAGAATATGATAAAAGAAATAGAAATAAAGGACCCAAAAAATAAGTTACTATATAATATATATATTAAAGTAAATAATAACTTAAAAAATAAGTTATTATTTACTTTAATATAAAATGTATAATATAGCTGATATAATACATTTTATATTAATTTAACATTGTTATTTCTTTATAAATTCCAGTGCTTTATAAAGAGTATCAAATCTATCATTTCCCTTTATGATAGTATATTTTTCTTTAGTTATATTCATTATTTTATTACATGCTTCTCCTCCTATAACATATAAATTTTCTGTTCTTCCTGGAATATAATCTTTTATATCACATATTGATATTTTTCCATTATTATATCCCCAACCAACCACAGTTGCAGGTATTTTATCAATTTCTCCATCATAAACTATTGTATGTTTATACATTTTATTTACCTCTTCACTATCTATTTTCTTATTTATAATACCCTCTGCTATTAATTTTGCCACTATATCTTTATGTCTAATATAATAATCTGTGTCCGCTTTACTGTCTACAAAGCATACTTCTATTAATATTGCTGGTGCCTTGGTATGTTTAAGCCAATAAAGATCCCTTACATCTATTTTAGCTCCTCTATTTTTAAATATAGTTGATAACTTTGAATTAACTCTTTCAGCATATACTTTCCCATTATTTGTTTTATATAATGTCTCTGTTCCCATAGGATTTAAGGTTGTACTATTTGCGTTAAAGTGGATTTGTACTGCTAAGTCTATGTCTTGTTTATTGGCTATTTGACACTGCTCTGATAAGTAGTTGTTAGAACTATCTACTTTGTCAGTATATACAGTTACTTCTCCTCGTTTTAACCATTTAACAATTAAATCAGTTAAGATTCTATTTTCTTTTCCCTCATCTATATACCCAACTGTTCCTGTCCCTTTTCCTGTTAGTGTATGACCTGGTACTATTGCAATTTTCATTATTTGTCACCTTCTTTTTGTAGCATAACCTTTATGTCTGTCACATCTTCTTTTATATCTTCTACATCTATTTTTATTACACCCATTTCTAAAAGTAAATTTTTATTTATTTCTTGTTGTTGAGTAGAAAGTTCAATAAAGTTTTCTACTGTTTTTTTATACATATCTCTATCTTCTTTCTTCTCTTGCATTGTATTTTTAAAGAGTAAAGCACATAGTATACCTATTGCCCCTAAGCTACTTAATTGTGTTACTAATTCTTCCATAATATCCTCCTTTTACATTAAAAAAGGGCTCTTTGGCCCTTTACTGAAATCTTAAATTTTTTAAGTAAATTTGCTTTAATATAATATATCTTCAAATTAACCAAATGCACAAATATTAAGAACACATCCAAAAGAATTACTGCTACTTTCAGAACATCTTATATAAAGAATAGCACTGCCTTTACTAGAAATGTTATTACTAATAAATAGAGAACAAATTGCTTCTTTTATAGAACTACTTCCAGTATGAACAAAACCAATAGTATTATTTGTAGTATTACTATTAAAGCTACCATGTGTAGCTTCACTATAAAGAAAATTAAAACTAAAGTAATTTTCATAACTAGCTAAATCATTTGGTATAGAAGATGCCATAATTAGAGCTTTTGGGATAAATGGCAACTGTATGTACCAACCACCAGTATATCCACCTTCTTGTATAGTGGTAACATTAGAATTTCCAGTGGAATAACGAACTGAACGAGAATAATATTTATATCTTTTATTAATTTCTTGTTGTAAGTTAGTTATGGTATTATTTTTTTCTATTAATTGGTTTTTTAGTTGCTCTAGACTTGCATCATTACTATTAAAAGATATTCTTATTTTTTCAGATAATTCTACTAAAGTATTACTTAAACTTGCTTCAATATTTTTTAATGACAGTACATTTGTAATAGAAGCTTTACCACTTTTCAAACCATCTTTCATTTCAACAACTTTATCTGATATATCATTTAGACTAGCATCTTCTTCTAATGGCATTATACTCTTACTTATATTTAAGACATTCTCAACTGTTGCATTTTCTGCGTCTGTAGCAATTATTTTTAATGTATGTATTGCATTATCTGTAAGTTCGTAATTTATTATCTTTTCTAAATGTAAGTCTGTAGTTATTGTTTCTTTTAAAACATTATCTAGATACCATTCTATTTTAGATAAATTATTATCTGTATCAACTACTGTAAATGTCGCAGAAGTTGAATTATAAGAAGACAAATTTATTACTGGAACAGAATTTACTTTTGTAAAGGTAAATGTTTTACTAACACTTTTACCCTTGCTATCTGTTGCAGTGATTACAATTGTATTTGTAGAATTTAAAGCTAATGGTATAATTTGAGCTTTGTCAATAGTTGTAGTGTAAAATGCACTAGTTAAAATTCTAGAATTAATTTGCTTTCCATTTAATGTTTCTTTAACTGTAACTTGGGTATCTGTTGTAGTTTCTAATGTAAAATCATATTTCAACTCATTTTCATTACTTATATTTCCTAAATTAGAAGGAGATTTAGTTGTTAATTTAGGAGCAACTGTGTCTAACAATGTTATTTTAACATAAGAAGGTTTTGCATTATCAAATATAGTTGTTTCTCCAATGGTATTTATTGTATTTATCATCCAGAACTTAGAAGTTGGAGTATATCCGCCAGGTTTCACACTACTGGATGTTAGTACATATCCAGACCCTCCTCCAGAAGCTGTAGCATTATAAGCAGCACCACCATACCAGCCTCCACCACCTGGAGCCATATATTTATTTTGGCTACTACTACCTTCTGCTTTTTCTTTATACATTCCTCCTATTCCAAAACTACCATTCATAGTGTAATTATAGTTATGTGCAATTCCATTCGTTCCGCCAGAAGTTTGATTTGCTTTCTTATTACTAGAGTCAGTTGCATAATAGCAGTTTCCAGTTTCTCCACCACCACCAGCATTTGAACTCATTCCTGCACCACCAGCTACTATTATACGAGAACTTAAGCTTTCAAAATTACCCCAATCACTAGAATATTTAAGACGTATATCACTAGAACCTCCAGCATAATGATATGTAGAAGCATGGCTTCCGTATGTAGCACCACCATTACCTGCGCCACCAAATCCTCCAGTAGTCTTGCTCCATGTAGGGCCAACACATGCATACATGGAAGTAGTTTCATGTAAGGTCAATTCCCCCTTGACATAACCACCATTAGAAATATTAGCTATAGATAAATGACCATCTTCTACACTAGAAACTCCACCATACCCTCCTTGGCATTCGAGTTTCCACACACCTGGTCGTAAGTATACATCATGCATTTTATTGGATTCTAAAAATTCATATACCAAATTTTCCATTTATTTCACCTCTTTCTTATTTTATAGTTTTATTATATATAAGTTTAAAACTATACACGTCTGAAAATTGTAGGCAAAATGTAAATGAATTATTATTTGATTTTATAGTTTCTAATTCGAAGGCTATATTTAATATTTCATTTTATGTTATTTGTGTTCTTTTTTATTAATTTATTAAAATGACTTAAATATTTCTATAATCTTTTTTTATTCAAAAGCATACCATGTGAAACCATCTGCTGTAGAAATTAACTCATCTGCTGAGCCATTTAATCCTTTTTCTTTAGATACCGTTAATTTAAAGTTTCTACCAGATATTTGTAATGTTATGTTGCCATTAGTTCTCCAAAAATCATCAGTGTCCAAATATCTACCAATATTTACATTACTCAAATTGCTAACATTTGTGAAGTAAACTCTTTTTCTATCATCAAGCATAGATATACTATCTATTATAATAATGCTAGGATTAAAATTTAAACCTACATTTATCTCTATTGTTTTTGAGGTTCCAATAGCAGTATTTGCTTCAATATGAAGCCCTGGATTTGATGCATAAGTACCCTTGGCCCATTTTTTTCTTTGACTAAGTTGATTTGTTAATTCTGTTATTTTATTTTGTAATTCTTTTAAACTAGCATCTGAACTATTAAAAGAGTTTTTTATTTTTTCTGATAAATCAACTAATGTATTATTTAAATCTGCATTAATATTTTTAAGTGCTAAAGTATTTATAATACTTGTTTTACCAGTTTTAAGTCCGTCCTTCATTTCTTTGATTTTGCTTGTTATATCTTTTAGATTGGCATCATCTTCTAATGGCATTATATTTTTACTTACATTTACAACTTTTTCAGAAGTTGCATTAGTGTTGTCTGTCACTACTATTTTAAGTGTGTGTAGTGCATTGTCTTCCAATCGATAGTTAATTGTTTTTTCTGCTGTTAAATCTGTTGTTATAGTTTCTTTCAACTCATCATCAATAAACCATTCTATCTTATTTAATAATGTAGGGTCTGTGTGGTCTGCTTTAAATTTAGCAGTAGTAGAATTATAAGAAGATACAGTTAAAAATGGTAATGCTTGAAGTAATGTTATTTTGGCATAACCATCAGCTTTGGTAGTATTTCCGCCTGATTTCATAACTACATTTTCTAGCCAATATTCAGAAGTTGGTATATATCCAGTAGGTTTGTAACTGTCTTTAGTTAAAGCATAACCACTGCCTCCACCAGCTCCATCGCTTGTACTGCCTCCACCTCCATACCAACCACCTCCACCTCCTACACTAGCACCACTTCCTCCTCTGCCAAAGGAGCCATTATATCTTTCATCGTAAGATAATCCACCTTGATATTGTGTACCTCCTGTAGTAAAACTGTAATAAACAGTACCTCTTTCTCCTGCATAGCCACCTCCATTACCGCCAATATAAGGAGTATCATCATTACATCCACCAGCACCACCAGCAACAATTATACGTGATAGTAAACCTTGTGAGTCATTCCAAGCACCACCAACAAGTCTTATATCAGTAGCACCACCACCAACAGTAGACCATTTAGTTCCACCACTACCCACAGAACTACCTAAACCTGCACCATTATAACCAGTCCTCTTAAGAGGAGAACTTGACGAAGTTATTTCAAAACCTGTTTGACCAACACAAATGTGAAGTACAGTTTCTTTCTTTAGTGTAACTTCACCTTTTGCATAACCACCTTTTGCACAATCGCTCCAAATATTTGTACTATATTTGCCACCACAAGCCCCCCAACATTCTAATTCATATTTACCAGGTTTTAATGTTACACTTTGTTCACTTCCTGTATAATTAAATTCATAAACTGTTGCCATTCAATCCACCTCTTTCTTAATTTATAGTTTCATTGTACCTAATTTTAAAACTATAAATGTCTGCAAAGTGTATATGAAGTGTGGGCAAAATGTAAATGAATTTATATATTTTTAAGAATAAAAAAGAACCTCCTATACTGTTGGTTCTACTGGTGTTTCTTCTTTATTTAATAAACCTGTTAACTCTAAATATTGTTCCTCTGTAATCCTATTTACTGCATAGAATACATCCATCTTGTGTTGCAAATCCTCTTTAGTACTATAGTTCTTTTGTTCTATCATTAATTTTAATAAGTTATACATATTAATTCCTCCTATAAATTGTTATTTAGTTTTATATTTACTACTTCAAAGGCTGTGTTTACTATCTCTGAATCTCTATTCTTATTTTCTTCTTTTAACATACTTAGTTCTTTTTCTAATGCTTCTAATCTCTTTTGCTCATCAGTTAATACAACCTCTATATCTTTTATATTTGGCTCTTTTGTGATTGGATTTATAGACTCTATATACTGTTTACTATAGTCTATACTTCCATACTCAACATCTAAAAAGTTCAATTCAGTTATTTCTGCCCATTCTTTTATATCTCCTGTTGCTTCACCAGTTTGAAGCCATATTTTGCCTGTTTGGTCGTAAATTATTCTATTATTTCTGTTCATATTATCACCTCAGTTTTCATTTTTTTTATTCAAAAGCGTACCATGTTATCGCAGAACTTTGGGAAACATTAAAGTAAAGCGATGTTGTAAAGTACAAAACGAATGATTTTTCACTTATTGTTACAACTTGAGCGTATACACTAGCTCTTCCTGGACCTGTATTTTTATTGGCATTAACAGCATAGGTTTCGGTCAAGTTATTTGCACTATATAAATTACAATTATGACTTTCAAATCCAGAATTTGTAAAAAAAAGATTTGTTTTTACTAAAATTATACTTGGTCTAAAAGATAAATTAGTTTCTATTTGTTGATGTACAGTATTATCTACATAAGATATAGTAAGACTTGCAGTTCCTTTTGCGAATCTTTTTCTTCGACTTAGTTCATTAGTCAATTCTGTTATCCTATTTTGCAACTCCTCAACACTAGCATCTGAACTATCAAAACTCGTTTTAATCTTCTCTGATAATTCAACTAGTGTATTATTTAAACTTGCTTCTATATTCTTTAATGCTAAAGTATTTATAATGCTTGTTTTTCCATTCTTAAATCCTTCTCCAATTTCTACTAATTTAGAAGATATATCTTGCAGGGTTGCATCTGTTTGTAGTGGCATTATTTCTTTACTTATACTTAAAACTTTCTCAGCAGTTTCATTCTCTGCGTCTGTAGCTACTATTTTAAGTGTGTGTATTGCATTGTCTGTAAGTTCATAGTTTATTGTTTTCTCTGTTGTTAAATCTGTTGTTATTGTTTCTTTTAATACATCATCAAGATACCACTCTATTTTAGTTAAGTTATTATCTGTGTCTATTACTGCAAATTTCGCAGAAGTTGAATTATAAGAGAATACACTTAGTTTTGGTTTAGTATTTCCTTTTATAAATGAAACTACTTTAGTTAAAAATACTCCTCCATCATGGGTGCTAAGTTCTATAGTTATATTGTTTCTAGATTTAAAACTTAATTTTGATAACTGTTCTTCTGTTAAATCTATAGTATAGTTTGAATCAGTTGTATTATACTTTTCACCTATAACAATATCATTTAATTTATAAACTATTTTAAATCTTGTAGTAGGGTCAATATCTATTATTTCATAATTTATACTACAAGCATAACTAATATATCCCAAATCGTCACTTATAGAAATTATAGGGTCTGTTATAAACTCAATAGTTGTATCTTGCCGAATTGTATCATTTATAATAACCTTTTCGTTATTTATTAAATAATATGCTTCAAATGAATTAATAACAACTTTGTTTCTTTCGGGAATATTTATATTTTTAATATCGCTTAAATTATAACTGGCATAACAATTTCTGTATTCATAATATAAAGGGGTAATGTGTATATCAGATTCAGAGTAACAGCCCCTTCTTTTTTTAATGGTTCTTTCATTAACATAAAATGCCACTTAATCATCCCCTTTTCTACATTGGTATTAGATTACTATTTACAGTTGATATAATACTAGTTCTATTCTTTTTTACTTCTTGCATCACTTCTTTTAATGCTCCCTCTACATTATCACTTACAAATAAGTTATCTGTATCTTTTATACTTGTTTTATCTGCTGTTGTTTCTATACTATCTACACTAGTTTTTACCTCATTTAATGCACTAACTATATTTGTTTTATCCGTTGTAGTAAGTTGTGTTGTATCTCCTATTTTATTATTAATCTCTGTCTTAGCAGTTTCTATGTTGCTTGTTAACTCCGTTTTAGTTGTATCTATTTTAGTGTTTACATCTTGTATATCTTTGAGTGTAGCTAAAATAACGGTTGGGTCTATTTTTAAATTTATACTTGCTGTATTAGATACAGCTAATATAATTTTAATTAATATTTCTTTTACTGTTCCCGAATCCGGAGCAGGTTTATAAGTTTCGGGATAACTAGATACTGCTAAAAGTTGGTCTTTAGAGTCGAATACCCCAACCTCTCTAATTGTAAAGCTTCCAGTATCTCCAGTTATAGTTTTTTGGATAACTACCCAATTAGGATTTTTTTCGTCTGCTTGAACATGTTCTAATGTGCTTTCCCACACCACATTTTTAAGTGCTGTCTGAGTTTCCGTTGGAATATATGCACTTCCACCACCATCCCCAACTTTTATTTTTGCAAAATCAACTCTAGTCCCAAGTGCTGTAGCATTTGCTATAGCCGCCTTACCTATTTCTGTAAGTAATGTATAATATTGTGCTTGTGCCAATTATATCACCTCCTGTTTAGGATATAATGTTACCCTTTCTGCACTTTTATTGTTTCCACTAGCAAATATTATTTCTCCAAAACATGTTATATCTTTAGGAGTATAAGGGTATATAGTAACTGTTTCTCCTGCACTAGCTATTGCTCCTGTATAAAGTCCACTTTTATCAAATAAAACTCTCTCAAATTTATGCTCTAAATGTGCTGGTTTTATCTCTTCTATTTTCTTGTCTAACTCTAAGATAGTGTTGTAACTACAATTATTTGTTATAAAACTAAGTGTAAAACTAAATAGATTACTAAATACCTCTACATCAACATTAGTCTTTGTGTAAGCTTCTGAGATAGCTTTTATTACTTCTATTGTAGTTGTACCTTTGCCACGCATTTTAGCTTTTATATTACTTCTTCTAGTATCAAAATCCAACTTAGAATTTGTTTTTATTTTTAATAGATCTTCCCAGTCATCAAGACCCCAAGTTGCTGTATCTATAAAAAACTGATCTAATAAATCATTCTTTTCATCAAGTAATGCTAGAAGTTCATTTTCAAGTGCATCTTGAATTTGTATGTCAATTTCATTGTTTGCAAAACTTGGTAAGTGGTCAATTAACTTCAATTTAACTCACCTCGATATTAAATGTAACATTTGAAACAGCAGGAACTTTTTCTTCATCAACTATTATGTTTTTAATATCTTCATTTATAAGTAGATTTTTTATATCATGCACTCCTTCTATGCTTGCTAATAAACTCATTATTTTTATATAAATAATCTCTCTTGAATTTTCTATTAAATAAGAATTTATAATATCTAAGAACACAACTTTTATGGATTCAATATCATATCCATTTTCAAGTGTTAAAGTCGCACTAATAGTAATATCAAAAGTACTTGGTGTAACAATTGTAACAGTAGGTCCAATAGGTTTTTCTTCTTCTATATGTTCAGCACATCTTTGTAATACTTCATTGTCAACTGATTGATTGTTTTGACCATAAATTAGAATTTTAATTGTACCTGGTCCATCCCAACAAGGAATTACTTTTGCATTATAAACACCTTCAACCTCTAAAGCCCAAGACTGGTAATGTGCTTTATTTCCACTCGTTGCTTGATTTTTTTGTATTTTATAGAACCTTTCTTTTAATTCTTCATCAGTTTCTATTTCTGTTCCACCCTTTAGGTCCAGTTCATTATAAATTTTAGTTACACCATTTATATTGTCTATAAGTTTAAATTCTGTGTTAGCTGATAAATTGTACTTAACGCCAACCTCCAAAGCCTGTATAGGGCTTACATTTAACTTACTATTTTCATCTATTGTAATATCTTTAATAACTACAAATAGTAAATCACTGTGAGATACTATTGTTCCATTTGGTATTTGAGTTCCCATTTTGCCTTCAAATGTTACTTCACCTATTGCTTCTGTACCTAACTTTCTATATACTCCAAATTCATTGACTCTTCTATCGAGAAAATCGTCAAAATTATCTTGAATAAAAACTCTTTTATGTATATAAGAAAGTTCTATATATAACTGTGCAAGTTCTGAATTAACAGGTGAAACTATATTATAAAGAGAAGATCCCTGACCTTTGTAAAGAGGAAGGTCTATGTTATTTAATGTTCTATTATTTAAGATACTAAATGTTTGGTTATCATACAAAAGTAATCTTCTCCTCTCCATAGATTGTTTTTATATTCAAATTTATAGATAAATTATCATCCTTAAATTCTGTATTTGTTACATTAACTTCTAATATATATGGATTAATTAAGAGTGCTTCTTGTATATACCTTTTTGCTTCACTTTCAGTAAGGCCTTTAGTATACTTTTGTCCTATGAGATTTTTTATATCTGTTCCATAATCCCAAGTGTATATTAAATGAACATACTTATCTGTCTTTATAGTTTTATAAATCCATACCTTGATTGCTTCATTTCTTTCAACTACTTTAAAGTCTCCATTTTCAATTATCTTTTCATCTTTTTCAAAATTCCAAGCAAATTCCTTGAAAATATGTAATTCTTCATTGGATGGAGAAGTATAATCATCTGGAACACCCATGAAAGGGAAGATTGTACTCATTATAAACTCACCAACTTACTTACAACAGCAAATTTCTCGCCTATTTTAAACATTATTACCATATCTCCAGATTCGAGATTATTAGTAAAAGGGTTTTTTATATTATGTTTGTGTTCTTGATTTATTTCTGTTTCAAATGTTTCTATCTGGCTATTAAGTATCCAGTTATCTATTAAAAGATTTTCTTTTTCCAATAAAAGATTATTTATCTCTATTTTTAAATCTGGTAATTTATCTTTAACTTTACCAATAAAAAAAGAAGGCTGATTATGATATTTACCTTCTTTTCTCATTATTCCTATAAATTCATTAATTGGATCTGCCATTCTATCACCTCTTTTTATAAAACTCTTCGAGCTGTAGCAAAGTTTTTAGTGTAATAACTACTGCTTGTTTTGCTTATTTTAACTACATCACCTGTTTGTGGGGCATGTAGAAATTCTCCATTACCTATATATAAACCAACATGACTAACTGGATTATGGAAAAACACTAAGTCTCCTGCTTGCAAATTACTTTGCTCTACTTTTTTACCAACTTTAGATTGTTGGCTAGATGTTCTTGGTAAATTAATATTAACTTTTTTAAAGCAATATACCATAAGTCCAGAACAGTCAAAGTTACTTGGTCCATTACCACCCCATTTGTATGGTTTTCCAAGGTGTTTTTTAGCCTCTGCTATTACTGTTTTAGATCTATCAGATACATTGCCAGCATAGCCACCAATAATAATTTTACCTTTTCTTCTTCCAAACTCATTAGCATCTTGAACATTTCCAAATAAAATATCTATATGATATGTTCCATCCTTTTCTATAATTATTGCAGGACCATTGTCATTTACTTTATATGTTCCATCTCGACTTGAAACTCCTGTAACTAATTGTATTTCATCTCCATATTTTAATAATGGATGTTTATCTAAGAAATCTTTTGTATAGTAAGACTTATCGTCATATGCTCCAGCCATAGGAGCAGCACATGTTTTTTTAGAAGGATCTAATTTTTTCTTTTTACAATCTGTATCTCCTCCCTCAGATTTTCTAGGACAATAAGCAGTAAATTCAGCAGGAAACTCTGTACCTCCAGTATAATCTGAACTGCTATCTTCTTTTTGTTCATCTTGGCCAGCAGATTTTTCATCCATAATATTTTGAAAGTTAAGTTCAAGTTCAATTTGATAATCTCCATTTTGCCATGTATGCTTATCTGTATCTATATAAAAAAGTCCTATTAATTTTGTATATGAATCTTTTACTTTTACACCTCTACCAGTTATACAACTTATATCACCATATCCTTTTAAAGAGCAAGTTCTTTCTATGCCTTTAAACTCATTATCTATATCTACAGTGTCATTTTCTTGTTGTTGTATTACCTTTTGCATAATTACTCCAACATTTTTAAATATAGAGTCATTTATTTTTTCATTAATCTTATTACCATACTGATCAACAATCAGTACTTTATTTTTAACATTCTCCATACTTTCTGAAAAAGTTGTATTAATAAGATTAAAACCTTCTTCAAAGGTAATATCTAGAGTAACAATTCCTTTTTCAATGACATTAAATTTATCAAGATTGGCTTCTATCATATATTTCTTCTTTGTCGTTTTGCTTGCTTCTGTATAAACACTCATTATGGTGTCATATCCATTTACACCAATAAACATCTTAGTGTATTTAACATTAGTCTTAGGTAAATTACCTAGTGGGAGTTTATTATCTACAAAAACTTGTTTAGCAATATCTTCAACTAATTTATCTTTAAAATTATATGAAACTTCACTTTGTAAAAGTAAAAAACCCATATCTTTTGCAGTAAAATCAATACTGTTATTACTTGAATCAAGAGATCTGTCTATTATCATGCCTCTAAAAATCTCTTTATCATCTATATAGAAACAAATTGTACTTGCCACTGGAATATCTATTTGCCTAAAGTTAATATCAGATGATGATTGAATTATAGAAAATTCAAGTGTTCTTGATGGTGATCTATAATCTCCAGACCAGGTACATTTGTCTACTAAATCAGTTATATTATATATATTTCCGTTTTTTATATGAACTTGTATTTTGATTTTATTAATTATAAATCACCATCCTTTTATGGAACTATTAAAATCCATCCATTTTGTATTATGTTTGGGCTTTTAATTTTATCCTTATTGGCTTCATAAATTTTATGCCAAAGATCACCATTTCCATAATATTTCTTAGCTATTTTAAAAAGAGTATCTCCTTCAATGACCTTGTGAGTTTTTTGCTTAGTTTCAAATCCTTTTGTAATGGGTAGGTCAATACTAGAAGATAAATTGCCATCCTTAGCATTGACCTTAGATATTTTTATTCTTCTATATTCTTTTAAACTTAAGGTAAAATAAACATCTCTTGAACAATCTTGCTCTTTGTAATTAAAATCTGATATGATACATTCAAAGTTTACATTAGTTTCTGTAATTATAAATCTTAATATAAATCCCTCTTTCATCCAACCTTGTATTAAATTTACGCAATCATAAGGTTTTGGGAATCCATTATAATTACAGAAACTATATTCTTGACTTGGAAAAAATGATGCTATTTCTATACTCTTAAGTCCTAGCCCTCCAAATACTGCAATATCTCCAATGTTTAATATGTTAGATGTATTTATTGTTGTATTTCCATTTATCTCAAAAGAAGTTGGTAAAATAGGGAATCTAAAAGAGTTATTTGCTTGCCTTAACCAAATTTCCATTATATCCTCCTAAAAAAAATAAAAGGTACTTAAAAAATAAGCACCTTTTAAATGTTGATTTATTATAAATCAAATACTGTATATTTCCCCACATTTTCATAAGCAATTTCAATTGTTTTTGGCTTTGTATCTTTTGGAAGTTCAAATGCTATTTCGCCTTTTAAAGTATCTCCTGGATGTATTGTGTCAAATAGTAATTCTCCATTTAATTCTTGATTATTTATTGCATTTCCAACTTTATTATCATCTGTTTTTAGTATGTAGTTTTGAAGGAAATCACTTTCAAGATCTGTTTCTCCTGTATTGGTGATTTCAATTTCAACTGCATATACATTACTATCTGATTCTAGCTTTCTAACATTTTTAACAGATACCTTTGCTCCATCTAAATCAACAACTTCGCCTATTTTATGATTTTTAATTTCTTCAGTATTTTGTTTAGGTTTACTATCTCCATTTTTTGAATCATTTGTGCTGCATCCAACTAAACTTAAAGATAGTACAACTGATATTGCTAATACTGGTATTTTTTTATTCATAACATAACCCCCTGTAAATTATATACTACAATTATAGCACGATAATTTACAATATGCCTCCAGCATTCGCAAGAGATATTTTTTTGTTTAGTTTTTTTACAATTTTATCTATGTCAGCTTCTTCCCTTACAATTATTGTATCTGCCAACTTATCAAGAAATAAACTTCCATTTGAACTGTTTCTCTTATATTGATTGGCTTCTTGTTTAGTTAAAAGTTTTTCTCCCTCGTGTGCTCTTATTAAATAATCATTTCGAGGAACTCTATTTATACCGAATGCTCCTCTTGGACCGCCAGCAGCATCTGCACCTTTTCCTATTTTTAAGCTAGGACCACTTTTTACAATCTCAATCATTCCTTTGATTGGATTATTAAAGAACTCTTTAAGTTTATTCCAAGCTTCCTTTACTCCTTTAACCTTATCTTTGAAAAGGGAATCAGCAAGATCTATTACAGGTTCTAGTACTCCACTAACTAGATCAACTAGACCATTCCAAATTGATTTTATTACGCCTACTCCACTATCAAATATTTGCTTAAGTCCATCCATGGTCTGATCAGCATTTCCTGTTATAAGTCCCATGACAACATTTATAATTCCAGATATAAAAGACATGATGCCATTTATGATACCAGACACCATTGTTATAATAGCAGTTAATGTATTTAAAACCCATGTAAATGCTAAAATTATTCCACCAACAACACCAGCTATTGCTATTCCTATAGAAGGTAACAATTGTTGCCCTATTTGAGATAAGAAAGGCATAAATCCTTGAAACCAAGTTTTAACAGGAGCAAGTGCTTGACCTAAGCTTTGGAAAGAATTTTTAATTCCATCAGTAGATTTTTTAACACTATCCAATGGTTGACTTACCTTATTTACTGTATCTCCAACCTGTTTGGCTGGAGTAAAAAAGTCAGTAATTGCTTTTTTAACCTTATCAAAACACTCTTTCAAATTATCTAAATGAGGTTTTAAAGGTTCAAATGCTTTTACTAGATTATCTATATTTGTTTTAATATTTCCAGCTAATATATCCTTTAATTCCTTAAATTTATCTTTTATTGAAGTTATTGACTCCTTAAATTTATTCTTAAAATTTACTCCAGAATCCTCTAGAATCTTTAGTGCAGGTTTAACATCATTTAATATCTTATTTTGCAGTTCTGTAAATTTAGTCTTTCCAGATTCAACACCTTGACTTATAGAATCTGTCATAGGTTTAATAAAAGTTTTAAAATCACTAAATGAACCTTTTAAATTTGCCATTGTTTGTTTTAATCCACCTGTATTTGGTGTAGATTTTCCAGCTGCATCTGCTGCTTTACTTCCTGGGATATTTACATTTGTTTTAGTAGATATTTTTGCGGTTGCTTCAATTGGATTTTCTAAGAAGGCTCTTAAATCTCTCCATTTATCTGTAAGCCATTTCGATTTATCCTTAAATAAACTATCTACAATATCAGCCACTGCTTCTATTGGAGCAGTTATAAAATCTATGAAACCTTTCCAAATTGATTTTATAATTTTAGCTCCACCATCAAATATTTGTTTAACTCCATCCATCATTTTTTTACTATCACCTGTGACAATACCTATAATTAAATCAAAAATACCACTTAAAATAGATGCTAGACCATTTAATACATTAGCTATAGTATCAACCACAGTTTTAAAAGCAATTGCAAGAGTAGACAAAACTACAACTAACTTTGCTATATGAAAACCTATTACACCAATTAAAACAGGTCCTAGGACCTTCATTATTACACTTCCTAAGTTTAAAATAGATGCAAATAGTGGACCAAATGCTGATAATAACTCTTTAAATTTCTCTCCTAATTGTTTAAGTGCAGGCATGCAAAAATTTACTATCGGCTTTGCAAATTCTGTAAATGATTTTACTAATGAATTAACTTTATTTCTAAAAACTTCAGATTTAGCATAAGCAACAGTAAATGCCGCTGACAATGCAATTACAGCTGTTATAGTCCATCCTATAGGACCCATTACAGCCAAAAATACTGCACTTAATGGTTTCATACCAATTACAAAGGCTCTGAAGGCAACTTTTGTTCTTAATATTATAGGGATAAAGAAAGCGAATATCCCTATAGCTTTTGAAACGATTAAAAATACAGCTCCTATAGTAAGTAAAAGAACTCCAAATGCTCCAACTGAAAGCATTACATTGGTTATAACTCTTTTTATTGGTTCACTTAGATTATTAAACCAAACAGTCATTTTAGTTAAACTATCAACTACAGAGGCTATTGCTGGTTTTAGTTGATAGTAAATAGTAATTCCAGTTTCTTCAAGGGCTGATTTTAAGGTTGCAAGTCCACCCTTAGTATTATCTTTCATTACATCAGACATTGTTTTTAAGGCACCTTTTGAATTATCTATTTTTTTCTTTAAGCTATCATACTCATTTCCAACTCCATCAAGTAACTTTTGTAACGTTTTTAATTGAGTTTTTCCCCCTATGGCTGCTAAGTAATAATTTTTCTGTTTATCAGTCATATCTTTTGTTTTATTTGCAACTTCTTTAAGTACATTTGACATACCTTTAAATTTACCCTGATTATCAAATGCACTTACTCCAAGTTTTTTCATTGCCTTACCTGCTTGGCCTGCACCTGTTGTAAGGTTTATCATGATTGAGTTTAAAGCATGGCCTGCATCTGTACCTTTAACTCCTCTATTTGCAAGTATTCCCATAATAGCAGTTGCTTCAGATAATGGAACTTTTAAGTTACTAAATGTACCCCCTGCAACATTAAATGCTTCCATTAACTGTTGGATGTTTGTATTTGATTTAGTAGATGCATTTGCAACCTTATCTAAGTACTCACTTAATCCAGCACCAGCTAGTACTTTGCCACTTTTACTTACTTTATCAACTTCTAAACACATAGAACTCATACTATCAGTTACTAAATCAGATGCTAAACCAAGGTCCATAGATGCTGCTTCTGATAAGTTAAGTACTGGCATTAAGGCATGCATTGATTTTTGAACATCCCATCCAGCAAGCCCCATATATTGAAGTGCATTGGCAGAATCAGCAGCAGTTTTAGTTGTAGCTTTCCCAGCATCTCTAGCAGCCTTTGACATAGCTTCAAAGTCTCCTGGCTTTAAGGAATTTCCAAATGTGGCTTTAACTTGAGACATGGCACTTTCAAATTCTGTTCCAACTTTTGTTGCAGCAGCAAATGCTCCACCAACTCCAGCAGTTATAAGTCCTCCTGCTTTTAATGCACTTGTGCCAACGCTTTTTAAATTGTTCTGGACATTATTTAATGCTCTTGATGCTTGAGAGGATGAATCATGCAAAGCTCTAGTATTAGCTGCTACTCTTCTTAAAGTTGAACTTGCTTCATCTCTCATTTTTATTACTGCTTGTAAAACTTTTGTACTAGAACTCATAGATTAAAACAACCTCCCAGCACCAGATTTTATTTCTTCTTTTCTTTCATCTAACTCTTGGTCCATAAAAACACTAACAATCTTTGTTTCACCTTTAAGCATGCGAAAAGAAACGGATGGCATTATCCCTTTATACTTAAATAATAAGTACATTAAGTTAACCTTTCCATCCGTTTTAATTAGTTTTTTATTTCTTTATCTTTTTCCTTCTGTCTTTTTCTATCGCCCTCTGCATCTATACCATTTACCTTATTAACTTCTTCATATAAATTATCAATCTCTCCAGCTAATAGTAACTTTTTTATAAGGTCTTTAGGAGTTACCAGTCCGAACTTTTCTACAACTTCCATATTTCTAAACATTGGGCATGATTCAAGTATTGTGTTCACCTTAAGTTCGTAAACATTAATATTCTCTAAATTGCCGCTATCAACATCCATTGAATTGACTCTTATTTCGTCAAAACGTTCTGGATCAATGGCATTACATTCAATTTCTAAAGTGTCATCTAATTTTTTACAATACAATTCATATATACTAGATGGCATTTTTAATTTACCTGCATCCATATTTAATAATTTTTCTACTGTATTCATATAATAAAAATCCTCCTATTTTTCCTTGATTTTATCTAAGTATTTAAATCCTTCAAATGTAAATGGAACCTCTATCTCTCCCATTTTTCCTGCTTCCCAATCAGCTAAAGTTAAATCATCAAACATACACCCATAAAGTGCAATTCTTTCAGCTCCATATGAATCTGGATCTTGTAACTTGCTTATTATAGTAAATCTAAATGCTTTTCCCTCATTTAGCATACTTTCGATGTATTCTCCAAATAAGGAACTTAGTTTAAATAATGTGATTGAACCTTTACCAGAGGCTCCCATAAACTTTTGTCCAACCATTACCTGACCACAAATTTTTACTTCTTCTTTTTCTATTTCAATTTTCGCCTCTAGTCCTTTTACAGATGTTAGTTGTCTGTTATCAATCCAACATTCCCCAAATGTACCAGATATTATTCTATTTGTCTCCATTCTAGCTCTCAAATTATAACCTCCAAACTACATAGATATGTCTAAATAGACATCTTCCATAGCATCTATTAATTTAATCTTTGCTTTTAAAAAAACGAGAGTATCTGTGTTATACTCCTTTATTTGTTGTTCTTCCATATTGAATGTATCTATATTTTGTTTTTTTAACCATTCTCTTTGTGCATCTAAATTTATTTCTACTGTTGAACCTGGATCAATGAGACCATCTTTTTCTAATTCTTGAAGATATAATTGTATTGCGACTATAAGTAAGCACTTATTATCATAGGTATTTGGGACTTTTCCTATATAGTTTTTTACAATTATCTTTTTAAGATCATTATGAATTTGGTCTAATGTATCTACTAATTTAATTTTTTTAAATATGTCACCTTTTGAATCTGTGGTTGTTGTAAAGGATGTTACCCCTCTAGCAACAACTATAGAGCCACTTTCTTTTATTAAAATTAACTCTCCATTATTTATTTTTGTATTTGCTTCAACCCTTGTTAGTTTTGGTATGTTAGTTATTTCTGGTATATTTGCATATGTTATAGACTGAGTTGATGGAGTTCCTGAGATAAAACCTGCTAACCTTGGTAGAAATTCATTCGAAGTATATTTCTTACCATTAATTTCAATATCAGTTGTTGTAAAGTTTATTATACCTTCATAATCTGCTACATTATTTGCAGTTATAGCCTTAACCTTTATTTTATTATCTTCTCTCATCTTATTAATCCAGGCCTTAATTTTAGGCAACTCTTGCTCTGTTTCCTCTGGCATACAAAGGTAATTAAACTCACAAGTTTCAAGAAAGTCTAGAGCATCATCTATTAATTCATCTACATCTAATGTGTAAACTAATATTTTATTTGGAGGATATATATTTCCTCTCATTGCCATCTTTATATAGTTTAAATTGTCAGCAGAATAGCCATTTGGAATATCTTCTATTTCCTGTATTTCAATCAATCCTGTATTCTTTGTATCTTTTAAAATAAGTGCTACAATACCACCAGAACGTTTAACAAAAGTTTTTCCAGCTTGAATAAAGGATATATTAATTTCTGGTAAACCCATTTAATCACTTCCTATCTTTAAATCTACACTTTCCATAGTTTCATATGTTTCTTTACTAAAGTAAATCTCTTCAAAATAAGATACAGTAATTAGGAAAGTTAATTTATAACCTACAGAATCTTTTGATATTGAAGGAGATATATTTTCTATATTTAGACTTCTATCTTTAACCTTTATATTTCTATTAAATATTTTTTCTAATCTACTTTGTATGTCATATAGATTTAGTTTATTTTTTCTAGCTCTTTGATAATATTCAATATCTATGAATATCTTTTTAGTATCTAAAACTTTATTTGCAATATTATTAGAAACAGATAAAAGTTGCACAAAAAA